>CAUQIP010000026.1:0-25855 GCA_963518235.1 uncultured Streptococcus sp.
AAAAGCGGAAGAGCCAGCGACTCCAGCACCAAAAGTGGAGGAGCCATCGACTCCAGCGCCAAAATCAGACGAGCCATCGTCTTCAGCGCCAAAAGTGCAAGAACCATCGACTTCAGCACCAAAAGTAGAAGAACCAGTGGCAACAACTCCAAAAGCGGACGAACCAGCAGCGACTGAACCAAAAATGGAAGAACCGGCGGCAACAACACCGAAGGCGGAAGAACCAGCAGGAACTGAACCAAAAGCGGACGAGCCAGTAGCGACTGAACCAAAAACGGACGAACCAGCGGCAACAACACCGAAGGCGGAAGAGCCAGCAGGAACTGAACCAAAAACGGACGAACCAGCAGGAACAACACCGAAGGCAGAGGAACCAGCAGCGATAACACCGAAAGCAGAAAATTCATCTGAAGAAGTAGCACCTAAAGATGAAAAACTTGAGGGAGCGAAAAAAGATGGACAAGATATTATTGAAGGAATTGCATCTTCAAAACTTAGTGAAATAGAAAAAGTTAAAGATGAAGCGGAAAAAACAAAATTAAAAGAAAAATTAAATGGATTAAAAGAAGAAGCATTAGCGGCAATAAATAATGCTAAAGATTACGATGCTACTGTAGCTGCTGCGGACGAGTATCAAACAAAAATTGATGAAATTGATGTTCCAGGTGAAGAATTACCAGCACCAAACTATAATAAAGATAATTTAACAAATGGCCGTAATGAAGGAACTACTATTGACAATGGAAGTACGGTAATAGGTCATGGTTCAGGTGAAGCTACGGCAACCAGCCCAACACAGCCTGCTACTGAAGAAAGATCAACTTCAACAGCATCTCCAACACAACCTTCTTCAACTTCAGAAGGGACTTCAAGTTTTAGAAATGCCCCATCAGTTCAAGCACGAGCAAGAAGGGTAGCACGTTCAATATCAGAACCAGATGGAACCGTAAATATTAGTTATAACTTCGCTGGAATGCCAGATATTCATGGTTTCCTATCTGACCCAGGAGAAGATAACACTGTTACAATTCCTGCTGGAACGAGTGAAGCACAGGCAAAAGAATTAGTAAAAGAAAAAATTCAAGCCAAGATAAAAGACTTAGCTACTAGAGGGTATCATGTGAAAAATGACATTATTTTTGAACAAGATACTACTGTGAAAAATTATAACTACGTTGTCACATTCACTAAGGAGGCTACAGGAACTTCAGGTTTCAGAATGGCTCCAGCAGTTCAACCACGGGCTAGCAGAAATCGTAGAAGTCTAGAACAGCCAGCTTCCCAAAAGGTCAAAGTCAATGTTTTTTATAACTTTGATCAAATGAAAGATATTGCAGGTTTCCTAGGAGATATCGATGGAACTTCTCTTGAAATCGCGGAAGGTTCAACAAATGAACAGGTGAAAGCAGCAGTCAAGAGCCAAGTTGATGCTAAGAAAGAAGAGTTGAGCAAACGCGGCTATACTTTCAAAGAGGACTATGTCTATCAAGCTAATGGGAAAGATTATAACTACGTTGTAACATTTTCAAAAGCAACTAAATAATTTTCATTCCATAGGGAGTGAAATATGAGCAGAGAGAGCGATAGGCTCTCTTTGTTTTATCTAGTAGCAAGTTTCTTAAAGACAAAAGGCCAATAAGAGATTATAATAAATAGAGTAGGTGTTTATTATAATACTCTTCGAAAATCCCTTCAAACCACGTCAGTGTCGCCTTGCCGTAGATATCATAGGTATAGGTAACTGACTTCGTTAGTCTTATCCACAACCTCAAAACCGTGTTTTGAGTAACCTGCGGCTAGCTTCCTAGTTTGCTTTTTGATTTTCATTGAGTATAAGAAAAATAAAAAAAAAGAGAGCAGTTAAAGTATGAAAATTTTAATTGTAGAAGATGAAGAGATGATCCGTGAGGGAGTCAGTGACTATTTGACGGATTGCGGTTATGAAACCATTGAGGCGGCGGACGGTAAAGAAGCCTTAGAAAAATTTTCCAGCTATGAAGTAGCTTTGGTTTTACTGGATATCCAGATGCCCAAGCTCAATGGCCTAGAAGTCCTAGCTGAGATACGCAAAACCAGCCAGGTTCCTGTCTTGATGCTGACCGCTTTTCAGGATGAAGAATACAAGATGAGTGCCTTTGCCTCTCTAGCAGATGGATATCTGGAAAAACCCTTCTCCCTATCCCTCTTAAAAGTGAGAGTGGATGCGATTTTCAAGCGCTACTATGATACGGGGCGAATTTTCTCTTATAAGGATGCTAAGGTGGACTTTGAGAGCTACAGTGCCAGCCTAGCAGGTCAAGAAGTGGCCATCAATGCCAAAGAGTTGGAAATTCTGGACTATCTGGTGAAAAATGAAGGACGGGCCTTGACTCGATCTCAGATAATCGATGCCGTCTGGAAAGCGACAGATGAGGTTCCCTTTGACCGTGTCATTGATGTTTATATCAAGGAACTGCGGAAAAAGCTAGACTTGGACTGTATCCTCACTGTGCGCAATGTTGGTTATAAATTGGAGCGAAAATGAAACGAACAGGTTTATTTACAAAGATATTTATCTATACCTTCTCGATTTTTAGTGTTCTGGTTATTTGCCTCCATTTGGCCATTTATTTTCTTTTTCCTTCGACTTATCTGAGCCATCGTCAGGAAACCATTGGTCAAAAAGCGACAGCCATTGCCCAGTCTCTAGAAGGGAAGGATAGGCATAGTATTGAGCAAGTCTTAGACTTGTATTCCCAGACTAGTGATATCAAGGGGGCTGTCAAGGGAGAGATGACTGAGGACAAGTTAGAAGTCAAGGACAGTCTTCCTCTGGATACAGACCGCCAGACCACCTCTCTCTTTATTGAGGAGCGCGAAGTGACAACGCAAGACGGTGGTACCATGACTCTCCAGTTTCTAGCTTCCATGGACTTGCAAAAGGAAGCAGAGCAGATTAGTCTCCAATTTCTCCCCTATACCTTGCTAGCATCCTTTCTGATTTCCCTCTTGGTGGCCTATATCTATGCTCGGACCATTGTTGCTCCGATATTGGAAATCAAGCGGGTAACCCGTCGGATGATGGATCTAGATGCCCAAGTGCGATTGCGCGTGGATTCTAAGGATGAGATTGGTGATCTCAAGGAACAAATCAATAGCCTCTACCAGCACCTTTTGACTGTCATTGCGGACTTGCATGACAAGAATGAAGCTATTCTCCAGCTGGAGAAGATGAAGGTCGAATTTCTACGAGGGGCTTCTCACGAACTGAAAACGCCGCTGGCTAGTTTAAAAATCCTGATCGAAAACATGAAAGAAAATGTCGGTCGTTATAAGGATAGAGACCACTATCTGGGAGTTGCCTTAGGAATTGTGGATGAGCTCAATCACCACGTTCTCCAGATACTTTCTCTCTCTTCTGTGCAGGAATTACGAGATGATAGGGAACAAATTGACCTACACCAGATGACGCAAAGTCTGGTTAAGGATTATGCCTTACTAGCCAAGGAAAGAGAGCTCCAGATAGACAATAATTTGACTCATCAGCAGGCTTATCTAAACCCATCTGTCATGAAATTGATTCTGTCTAACCTCATCAGCAATGCTATCAAGCACTCTGTTCCAGGTGGCTTAGTTCGTATTGGAGAAAGAGAAGGGGAACTCTTTATAGAAAATAGCTGCAGTCCAGAAGAGCAAGAAAAACTAGCCCAGTCTTTTTCTGACAATGCTAGTCGCAAGGCTAAGGGGTCTGGGATGGGGCTCTTTGTGGTCAAGAGTCTATTAGAACATGAAAAATTACCTTATCGTTTTGAAATGCAAGAGAATCGTTTAACCTTCTTTATAGCTTTTCCAAAAGTCGCTCAAGACTAGGGAGAGAAAGGGTTTACATAGATGAAGCTAGAAGAAATTCAATCGAAACTGCGGGAAAAACTAGATTTTTTTGTCAAAAAGTGATAAAATGAACAATGTAAATGGGATGACCCATAAAAATATACAGGAGGCCTGATAAAATGGCAATCGTTTCAGCAGAAAAATTTGTCCAAGCAGCTCGTGACAATGGTTATGCAGTTGGTGGATTTAACACAAACAACCTTGAGTGGACTCAAGCTATCTTGCGCGCAGCAGAAGCTAAAAAAGCTCCAGTTTTGATCCAAACTTCAATGGGTGCTGCTAAATACATGGGTGGTTACAAAGTTGCTCGCAACTTGATCGCTAACCTTGTTGAATCAATGGGTATCACTGTACCAGTAGCTATCCACCTTGACCACGGTCACTACGAAGATGCACTTGAGTGTATCGAAGTTGGTTACACTTCAATCATGTTTGACGGTTCACACCTTCCAGTTGAAGAAAACCTTAAATTGGCTAAAGAAGTTGTTGAAAAAGCACACGCTAAAGGTATCTCAGTAGAAGCTGAAGTTGGTACTATCGGTGGTGAAGAAGACGGAATCATCGGTAAAGGTGAATTGGCTCCAATCGAAGACGCTAAAGCAATGGTTGCAACTGGTATCGACTTCTTGGCAGCTGGTATCGGTAACATCCACGGTCCTTACCCAGCAAACTGGGAAGGTCTTGACCTTGACCACTTGCAAAAATTGACAGAAGCTCTTCCTGGATTCCCAATCGTATTGCACGGTGGTTCAGGTATTCCTGATGAGCAAATCCAAGCAGCTATCAAACTTGGTGTTGCGAAAGTTAACGTTAACACTGAATGCCAAATTGCATTCGCTAACGCAACTCGTAAATTTGCTCGTGACTACGAAGCAAACGAAGCAGAATACGACAAGAAAAAACTCTTCGACCCACGTAAATTCTTGGCTGACGGTGTAAAAGCTATCCAAGCATCAGTTGAAGAACGTATCGACGTATTCGGTTCAGAAGGTAAAGCTTAATCTAGCTGAACAATACAGATGAAACCTACCCATCGGGTAGGTTTTTTCTATTTTAAGGAAACAATTAAACCAGAATTTTTGATTAAAAGTATGATTTTATGAGAGAAATCTCTAATTTCACAATCCATAGGCAAACGCTTGCATTCTAGTTTTTATTGGACTATAATAGGTTGGTATAGAGCCTTCTGTAATAATAAAATGTAGCAGGTTTAGAAAGTAAGGATTTAGAATGTTTGTAGTCAAAAACACAATGTTGCTATTCCTTGCGATAGGGAGATAGATATGGCAATGATAGAAGTGCAACATCTTCAGAAAAATTTTGTGAAGACTGTTAAGGAACCGGGCTTGAAGGGGGCATTGCGCTCCTTCATTCATCCTGAAAAGCAGACCTTTGAAGCGGTCAAAGATTTGACCTTTGAGGTTCCAAAAGGGCAGATTTTAGGCTTTATCGGGGCTAATGGTGCTGGGAAATCGACCACCATTAAAATGCTGACCGGGATTTTAAAACCGACATCTGGTTTTTGTCGGATTAACGGCAAGATTCCGCAGGATAATCGCCAAGATTATGTCAAGGATATTGGGGTTGTTTTTGGACAACGCACCCAGCTATGGTGGGATTTAGCGCTACAAGAGACCTACACGGTCTTAAAAGAGATTTACGATGTGCCAGACTCACTCTTCCACAAGCGCATGGATTTTTTGAATGAAGTCTTGGATTTGAAGGACTTTATCAAGTATCCCGTGCGGACTCTTTCACTGGGGCAACGGATGCGGGCAGACATTGCAGCTTCTTTGCTCCACAATCCCAAGGTTCTCTTTTTAGATGAGCCAACTATTGGTCTGGACGTTTCGGTCAAGGATAACATTCGTCGGGCTATTACTCAGATCAATCAGGAGGAAGAAACCACCATTCTCTTGACCACTCACGACCTGAGCGACATTGAGCAACTTTGTGATCGAATTTTTATGATTGATAAGGGGCAGGAGATTTTTGATGGAACGGTGAGCCAACTCAAGGAGACCTTTGGTAAGATGAAGACTCTCTCCTTTGAACTGCTACCAGGTCAAAGTCATATCGTCTCTCACTATGAAGGATTTTCGGATATGAGCATTGATAGACAAGGAAATAGCCTCAACATTGAATTTGATAGTTCACGTTACCAGTCAGCTGACATTATCAAGCAAACCCTGTCTGATTTTGAAATCCGCGATTTGAAGATGGTGGATACGGATATTGAAGATATTATCCGTCGCTTCTACCGAAAGGAGCTCTAAGATGGTCAAATTGTGGAGACGTTATAAACCCTTTATCAATGCAGGTGTTCAGGAATTAATCACCTATCGAGTCAACTTTATTCTCTATCGGATCGGCGATGTCATGGGGGCTTTTGTGGCCTTTTATCTCTGGAAGGCTGTCTTTGATTCCTCGCAAGAGTCTTTGATTCAGGGCTTTAGTATGGCAGATATCACCCTCTACATCATCATGAGTTTTGTGACCAATCTTCTGACTAGGTCAGATTCGTCCTTTATGATTGGGGAGGAGGTCAAGGATGGTTCCATTATCATGCGCTTGTTGAGACCAGTGCATTTTGCGGCCTCCTATCTTTTCACTGAGCTTGGTTCCAAGTGGTTGATTTTTATCAGCGTTGGCCTTCCATTTTTAAGTGTCATTGTTTTGATGAAAATCTTATCTGGTCAAGGGATGGTAGAAGTGCTGGGATTAACTGTCCTTTATCTTTTTAGCTTAACGCTTGCCTATCTGATTAACTTTTTCTTTAATATCTGCTTTGGATTTTCTGCCTTTGTGTTTAAAAATCTTTGGGGTTCCAACCTACTTAAGACTTCTATAGTGGCTTTTATGTCTGGAAGTTTGATTCCCTTGGCTTTCTTTCCAAAGCTTGTTTCAGATATTCTGTCCTTCTTGCCTTTTTCATCCTTGATTTACACTCCGGTCATGATTATCGTTGGGAAATACGATGCCAATCAGATTCTTCAGGCGCTCGCTTTGCAGTTTTTCTGGCTCTTAGTGATGGTGGGCTTGTCTCAGTTGATTTGGAAACGAGTCCAGTCATTTATCACCATTCAAGGAGGTTAGTATGAAAAAATATCAACGCATGCATCTGATTTTTATCAGACAATACATCAAACAAATCATGGAATACAAGGTCGATTTTGTAGTTGGTGTCCTAGGAGTCTTTCTGACTCAAGGTTTAAATCTCTTGTTTCTTAATGTTATCTTTCAACATATTCCATCCCTAGAAGGCTGGACTTTTCAAGAAATTGCCTTTATCTATGGCTTTTCCTTGATTCCCAAAGGCTTGGACCACCTCTTTTTTGACAATCTCTGGGCATTGGGTCAACGTTTAGTCCGAAAAGGGGAGTTTGACAAGTATCTGACTCGTCCTATCAATCCTCTCTTTCACATCCTGGTTGAGACCTTTCAGATTGATGCCTTGGGTGAACTCTTGGTTGGTGGAATTTTACTAGCGACAACAGTATCAAGCATTGCTTGGACTCTTCCAAAATTCCTGATTTTTCTAGTCTGCATACCATTTGCGACCTTGATTTATACTTCTTTGAAAATAGCGACTGCCAGTATCGCTTTTTGGACCAAGCAGTCAGGCGCCATGATTTACATTTTTTATATGTTTAATGATTTTGCCAAGTATCCCATTTCCATTTACAATTCATTTCTTCGTTGGTTGATTAGCTTTATCGTACCTTTTGCCTTTACGGCCTACTATCCTGCCAGCTATTTCTTGCAGGACAAGGATGTCTTCTTTAACATCGGAGGTTTGATGTTGATTTCCCTTGTTTTCTTTGTCATTTCTCTAAAACTCTGGGATAGGGGCTTAGATGCCTACGAAAGTGCGGGTTCGTAAAAGCTAAAGTAAGACTAAAATCAAGAAAGGAACTTATGATGTTTGTAATTGAAGAAGTCAAGAATGAAAATCAAAAAAAGGCAGTTGTCGCTGAGGTTTTGAAGGATTTGCCAGAATGGTTTGGAATCCCAGAAAGCACACAAGCCTATATAGAAGGAGCCACGACACTGCAAGTTTGGGCTGCCTATCAGGAGAGTGATTTGACTGGATTTGTAAGCTTGTCCTATTCTAGTGAAGATTGTGCAGAGATTGATTGCCTTGGTGTAAAAAAAGGTCATCAAGGTAGAGGAATTGGCAGTCAGTTGCTTGCGAATTTAGAAAGTGAAGCAGGCAAACAAGTAGACTACCTACAGGTAAAAACAGTGGCAGAAGGTTCAAATAAAGATTATGACCGAACGAATGTCTTTTATCGCAGTCTTGGTTTTAAAAAACTAGAGATTTTTCCACAACTTTGGGGACCCCAAAATCCATGTTAGATTTTAATTAAAAAGATGAGTTAAGAATTCCTTGACATTCCTCCTTATAGTGCTATACTATAAGGGTAAATGCCGATTTAGCTCAGTTGGTAGACCAAGGTACTCGTAAAACCTAGGTCACAGGTGAACAAATGACTGAGATTTTGAAAAAAATTTTGATATGTAGAAAATAACCGTTAAGCCTAGTTCTTATCGGTTATTTATTTTGTTTAATAGTATTGTTATTGCATCAATTATGTCTGTTTTTGTTATTCTGGTAGTGTTCTAAGTTGATTGCTACTATTTTTGATGGTGTGAATGTACTTATAATGTATCCCAGTTAAGTACGAAACTTTGTATTGTTTTTTAACATATGTTAAAAATAAAATTAACATACCTTAATTTTTCTTGACTTAAAAATTTTTAATTGATATACTATTTTTCAGAGAGCTAACAATTATATATAAATGTACTACTCTATTTCCTAGATAATACTTAGTAAAACTTTTTATAACAAAGGCTAGCAAAGTTAAAGTTTTCTATCTATCGGAAGTTAAATAAATATGTAAGGAATTAAAATGAAAAAAAGTACAGTATTGTCACTAACCACAGCTGCAGTTATTTTAGCAGCATATGTCCCTAATGAGGTAGTTTTAGCAGACACATCTAGCTCTGAAGATGCTGTAACTATCTCTGATAAAGAAAAAGTAGTAGTAGGTAAACAAAAAGAAAACAAAGAAAAACACGAAGATATTCATAATGCTATAGAAACTTCAAAGGATACTGAAGAGAAGAAAACAACAGTTATTGAGGAAAAAGAAGTTGTTAGTAAAGAATCTGTGATAGACAATAACACTAGCAATGAAGAAGAAAAAATCAAAGAAGATTCCAATCAATCCCAAGGAGATAAAGCGGACTCGTCTGCAAGTAAAGACCCAGAAAGTCCCCAAAAAGAGGATAAACTTGTCTATATTGCTGAATTTAAAGATAAAGAATCTGGAGAAAAAGTAATCAAGGAATTATCCAATCTTAAGGATACAAAAGTTTTATATACTTATGATACGGTTTTTAATGGTGTTGCAATAGAAACAACTCCAGATAATCTGGACAAAATTAAACTAATAGAAGGTATCTCATCGATTGAACGATCACAAAAAGTCCAGCCAATGATGAATCATGCTAGAAAGGAAATTGGAGTTGAAGAGGCAATTGATTACCTAAAATCTATCAATGCACCATTTGGGAAAAACTTTGATGGTAGAGGTATGGTCATTTCAAATATCGATACGGGGACAGATTATAGGCATAAGGCCATGAGGATTGATGATGATGCTAAAGACTCAATGAGATTCAAAAAAGAAAACTTAAAAGGTACTGATAAAAATTTCTGGTTGAGTGATAAAATTCCTCATGCTTTCAATTATTATAATGGTGGTAAAATTACTGTAGAAAAAGCTGATGATGGAAGTGATTATTTTGATCCCCATGGGATGCATATTGCAGGGATTCTTGCGGGAAATGATACTGAAAAAGATATCAAAAACTTTAACGGAATAGATGGAATTGCGCCTAATGCACAAATTTTCTCTTATAAAATGTACTCTGACGCAGGATCTGGCTTCGCAGGGGATGAAACAATGTTTCATGCTATTGAAGATTCGATCAAACACAATGTCGATGTTGTTTCTGTATCCTCTGGCTTTACAGGAACAGGTCTTGTAGGTGAGAAATATTGGCAAGCTATTAGAGCGTTAAGAAAAGCAGGCATTCCAATGGTTGTAGCTACGGGTAACTATGCAACTTCTGCTTCAAGTTCTTCATGGGATTTAGTGGCAAATAATAATCTGAAAATGACCGACACTGGAAATGTAACACGAACTGCAGCACATGAAGATGCGATAGCAGTTGCTTCTGCTAAAAATCAAATAGTTGAGTTTGATAAAGTTAAGATTGGAGGAGAAAGTTTTAAATACAGAAATATAGGTGCCTTTTTCGATAAGAATAAAATCATAACAAACGAAGATGGTTCAAAAGCTCCTAGTAAATTGAAATTTGTATATATAGGCAAAGGTCAAGACCAAGATTTGATAGGATTAAATCTTAAGGGCAAAATTGCAGTAATGGATCGAATTTATACCAAGGATTTAAAAAATGCTTTTAAACGAGCAACGGATAAGGGCGCACGCGCCATTATGGTTGTAAATACTGTAAATTACTACAATAGAGATAATTGGACAGAGCTCCCAGCTATGGGATATGAGGAGGATGAAGGAACTACTAGTCAGGTTTTCTCAATTTCAGGAGATGATGGTGTAAAGCTATGGAACATGATTAACCCTGATAAAAAAACTGAGGTTAAAAGAAATAATAAAGAAGATTTTAAAGATAAATTGGAGCAATACTATCCAATTGATATGGCCAGCTATAATTCTAATAAACCGAATGTAGGTGATGAAAAAGAGATTGACTTTAAGTTTGCACCTGACACAGACAAAGAATTGTATAAAGAAGATGTCATAGTTCCAGCAGGATCTACATCTTGGGGGCCAAGAACAGATTTACTTTTAAAACCTGATGTTTCAGCACCTGGTAAAAACATTAAATCCACTCTCAATGTCATTAATGGGAAATCAACTTATGGTTATATGTCAGGGACTAGTATGGCAACTCCAATCGTAGCAGCTTCTACTGTTTTGATTAGACCAAAGTTAAAGGAAATGCTTGAAAGACCTGTATTGAAAAATCTTAAGGGAGATGACAAAATAGACCTTACAAGTCTTACAAAAATAGCCCTACAAAATACTGCACGACCTATGATGGATGCGACTTCTTGGAAAGAAAAAAGTCAATACTTTGCATCACCTAGACAACAGGGGGCAGGGCTAATTAATGTTGCCAATGCTTTGAGAAATGAAGTTGTAGCGACTTTCAAAAACACGGATTCTAAAGGCTTGGTAAACTCTTATGGTTCTATTTCTCTTAAAGAAATAAAAGGAGATAGAAAATATTTTACAATTAAGCTTCACAATACATCAAACAGACCTCTGACCTTTAAAGTTTCAGCATCTGCTATAACTACAGATGCTCTAACTGATAGACTCAAACTGGATGAAACATATAAAGACGAAAAATCTCCAGATGGGAAGCAAGTTGTTCCAGAAATCCACCCAGAAAAAATCAAAGGAGCAAATATCACATTTGAGCATGACACTTTCACTATAGGCCCAAATTCTAGCTTTGATTTAAATGCGGTTATAAACGTTGGAGAGGCTAAAAACAAAAATAAATTTGTAGAATCATTTATTCATTTTGAATCAGTGGAAGAAATGGAAGCTCTGAACTCCAACGGGAAGAAAATAAATTTCCAACCTTCTTTATCAATGCCCCTAATGGGATTTGCTGGGGATTGGAACAAGGAACCAATCCTTGATAAATGGGCCTGGGAAGAAGGTTCAAAATCAAAAACAATGGAAGGTTATGATGATGATGGTAAACCAAAAATTCCAGGAACCTTAAATAAGGGAATTGGTGGAGAACATGGTATAGATAAATTTAATCCAGCAGGAGTTATACAAAATAGAAAAGATAAAAATACAACATCCCTAGATCAAAATCCAGAATTGTTTGCTTTCAATAACGAAGGGATCAACGCACCATCATCAAGTGGTTCTAACATTGCTAAAATTTATCCTTTAGATTCAAATGGAAATCCTCAAGATGCTCAACTTGAAAGAGGATTAACACCTTCTCCACTTGTATTAAGAAGTGCAGAAGAAGGATTGATTTCAATAGTAAATACAAATAAAGAGGGAGAAAATCAAATCGACTTAAAAGTCATTTCGAGAGAACACTTTATTAAAGGAATTTTAAACTCTAAAAGAAATGATGCAAAGGGAATCAAATCTTCTAAACTAAAGGTTTGGGGTGACTTGAAATGGGATGGACTCATTTATAACCCTAGAGGTAGAGAAGAAAATGCACCAGAAAGTAATGATAAGCAAGATCCAGCTACTAAGATAAGAGGTCAATTTGAACCGATTGCGGAAGGTCAATATTTCTATAAATTTAAATATAGATTAACTAAGGATTACCCATGGCAGGTTTCCTATATTCCTGTAAAAATTGATAACACAGCCCCTAAGATTGTTTCGATTGATTTTTCAAATCCTGAAAAAATTAAGCTGATCACAAAGGATACTTATCACAAGGTAAAAGAGCAATACAAGAATGAAACGCTATTTGCTAGAGATCAGAAAGAACATCCTGAAAAATTTGATGAGATTGCCAACGAAGTTTGGTATGCTGGCGCCGCTCTTGTTAATGAAGATGGAGAGGTTGAAAAAAATCTTGAAGTAACTTATGCAGGTGAGGGTCAAGGAAGAAATAGAAAACTTGACAAAGACGGAAATACCATTTATGAAATTAATGGTGCGGGAGATTTAAGAGGAAAAATCATTGAAGTCATTGCATTAGATGGCTCTAGCAATTTCACAAAGATTCATAGAATTAAATTTGCTGATCATGCTGATGAAAAGGGGATGATTTCCTATTATCTAGTAGATCCTGATCAGGATTCATCTAAATACCAAAAGCTTGGCGAGATTGCCGAATCTAAATTTAAAAATTTAGAAAATAGAAAAGAGGATAGTCTTAAAAAAGATACAACTGAGGTAGAACATCATCAAGAAAATGAAGAGGCTACCGAAGAAAAATCTAGCTTTACTATTCATAAAACTATTTCAACAATTAGAGATTTTGAAAGCAAAGACTTAAAGAAACTCATTAAAAAGAAATTTAGAGAAGTTGATGACTTTACAAGTGAAACTGGTAAGAGAACAGAAGAATACGATTATAAATACGATGATAAGGGAAATATCATTGCTTATGACGATGGTAGTGCCTTAGAATATGAAACTGAAAAACTTGACGAAATCAAATCAAAAATTTATGGTATTCTAAGCCCATCTAAAGATGGACACTTTGAAATTCTTGGAAAGATAAGTAATGTTTCTAAAAATGCCAAGGTATACTATGGAAATAACTATAAATCTATAGAAATCAAAACGACCAAGTATGATTCCCACTCAAAAACGATGACATTTGATTTATACGCTAATATTAATGATATTGTGGATGGATTAGCTTTTGCAGGAGATATGAGATTCTTTGTTAGAGATGATGATCAGACAAAAGCTGAAACTAAAATTAGAATGCCTGAAAAAAATAAGGAAACTAAAGCAGAATATCCCTATGCATCAAGTTATGGGAATATAATAGAATTAGGAGAAGGAGATCTTTCAAAAAATAAACCAAACAATTTAACGGAGATGGAATCTGGGAAAATCTATTCTGATTCAGAAAAACAACAATATCTGTTAAAGGATAACATCATTCTAAGAAAAGGCTATGCACTAAAAGTGACTACCTATAATCCTGGAAAAACAGATATGTTAGAAGGAAATGGAGTCTATAGCCAGGAAGATATAGTAAAAATCCAAAAGACCAATCCTAATCTAAGAGTCCTTTCAGAAAAAATAATTTATGCTGATAGTAGAAATGTTGAAGATGGAAGAAGTACTCAATCCGTATTAATGTCGGCTTTGGACGGCTTTAACATTGTAAGGTATCAAGTGTTTACCTTTAAAATGAATGATAAAGGGGAAGCAATCGATAAAGATGGCAATATTGTGACAGATTCTTCTAAACTTGTACTATTTGGTAAGGATGGTAAAGAGTACACTGGGGAGGATAAGTCCAATGTAGAAGCTATAAAAGAAGATGGTTCTACGTTATTTATTGATGCAAAACCAGTAAACCTTTCAATGGACAAGAACTACTTTAATCCATCTAAATTTAATAAAATTTATGTACGAAATCCAGAATTCTATTTAAAAGGTAAGATTTCTGATAAGGGTGGTTTTAACTGGGAGTTGAGAGTTAATGAATCGGTTGTAGATAATTATTTAATCTACGGAGATTTACACATTGATAACACTAGAGATTTTAACATTAAGCTTAATGTTAAAGACGGTGACATCATGGACTGGGGAATGAAAGACTATAAAGCAAACGGATTTCCAGATAAGGTAACAGATATGGAGGGAAATGTTTATCTTCAAACTGGCTATAGCGATTTGAATGCGAAAGCGATTGGAGTACACTATCAATTTTTATATGATAATGTTAAACCAGAAGTAAACATTGATCCAAAAGGAAATACTAGTATCGAATATGCTAAGGGAAAATCTGTAGTTTTTAATATCAATGATAAAAGAAATAATGGATTCGATGGTGAGATTCAAGAACAACATATTTATGTAAATGGAAAAGAATACAAATCATTTGATGATATTAAACAAATAGCAGATAAGACACTAAACATTAAGATTCTTGTAAAAGATTTTGCAAGAAATACGACTGTAAAAGAATTCATTTTAAACAAAGATACGGGAGAGGTAAGTGAGTTAAAACCTCATATGGTAACTGTGACCATTCAAAATGGAAAAGAAATGAGTTCAACGATAGTGTCGGAAGAAGATTTCATTTTACCTGTCTATAAGGGTGAATTAGAAGAAGGATATCAATTTGATGGTTGGGAAATTGCTGGTTTCGAAGGTAAAAAAGACGTTGGCTATGTTCTTAATCTATCAAAAGATACCCTTATAAAACCTGTATTCAAGAAAATAGAGGAGAAAAAGGAGGAGGAAAATAAACCTACTTTTGATGTATCGAAAAAGAAAGATAAAGTGCAAGTAAATCAAAGTCACAGAAAAGAAGACTTACAAAGAGAAAATTATCCACACAACTCTGATTCAACCAAGGATGTTTCAGCTACAGTTCCTGATAAAAATGATAAAAACTTTGAAAATAAGAAAGAAGATTATCTTAATGAACCAGAGAATATAGCTAATAAACATACCAATATTGATAGTAAATCAACTACTAACAATGATAGGTTACCAAAAACCGGAACAGTTAGCGAAGTCTTCACGTCATTAGTTGCCGGAATAATGTTTACTGTAGGTGCATTTCTTGGATTGAAGAAAAAAGATCAAGATTAGGACAAAAGCTATAGAAAAATGGTTTGTGTACTGAGATGAGATAGTGTGGTGATGAAACCGTTTTGTAAAAATAGCCATCTATAACTCAATTATTTAGTTTACTTTGCTATTGATACTCTTTTTGGAGTTATTAATGGACTTAGTTTCGATAACTAATGAATTGATTGAAAGGGTTAGTATTGACAATACTGGTCATATTGATTAGAAAATAGAGTCTATCAAAAATTTAAATGCTAATAGAGGTGATGAGACAATTTTAAGGAATTAAGTAGCGTTTGGTTGCTTAATTCCTTTTTATTTGGAAGGTAGTTTTTCACCTACTTCCTTATTTATCGCTATTATTCAACCACTTAGACCGAGATAGAGACCAGATAGGCAAAAGAACTTGTTCTTGAAACTGACCTCTGCTATAATGTTTTTTGTAAGGGATGTGAGGGGGTAGTATTAGACAACTCAAGTTCCTAAAAAAGAAATTGGAGATAAAGAAATGAAAAAATTATTGGGGATTGTATTTTTACTAGCAGCAGCGACAGTATTGTATTTTGGTTCTGTTGACTGGCCAAGTTTGGATGTCAACCTATGGTCCTTGATTCCGGTTGGCTTGTTCCTCTTTTTCACTCTAGAGAATCTTTTGAAAAAAGACTACAAGGCTAGTCTGATGTGTTTCATTATTGCCTTTATCATCGCAAATGCGATTTTGGACCTTTTGCCAATTTCAAGTGGCTTGGTAATTGGAGCAGGTGTGCTGGCTTGTGTAGGTATTGGTTACCTCTTTCCTGATAAAGAAGGAAAATAATACTCTTCGAAAATCTCTTCAAACCACGTCAGCTTCGCCTTGCCGTACTCAAGTACTGTTTGAGGCTAGCTTCCTAGTTTGCTTTTTGATTTTCATTGAGTATAAGAATTATTAAAAAAGATATAAAGAAAGACACTTCAATCATTATATTTTAGTTTGATTGAGGTGTTTTCGATTTCATTTTTTATTTCTGAGCCATCAATTCAACAATCATCTCGATATATATGACAAGGGTCACTAAGAATCCTGCACGCCAGAAGAATTTGATGAATTTAGGATAGTAAAAGCTGCGTTTTTTTAAAAGAAAGAAAAAAACGAGAATAATGGCTAGGAGGGAGAGGGCTAGGCCCAGTCTAGGGAGGAAATTATGGGTAAAGGTTTTAGCTGTAATCAGGTAATACTCAAATACCAAGACTGGAAAAGCCAAATCCGCAAAGTTTCGTCCTAGTTTTTTTAATCTAAAAAGTTTGGTTATGATAATGCAGACTACTAAAGTCAGTATCAATAATAAAATAGATGCTAATTTCATTAAAATCATATCCATATTGTATCATAAAAAATCGCTAATGGAAACGAGAAACAGAGGAATTTATAGGAAAGTCAGGCTTTTGAGATTGTAGATGTTTTTTGTTATAATGAAAGTTATGAAATCTTATAATACCTTGAATGATTATTATCGAAAACTCTTTGGAGAAAAGACCTTTAAAGTCCCTATTGATGCGGGGTTTGACTGTCCCAATCGTGATGGAACTGTGGCTCATGGAGGCTGTACTTTTTGTACAGTTTCAGGTTCTGGAGATGCTATTGTAGCACCGGACGCGCCTATCCGTGAGCAATTTTATAAGGAAATTGACTTTATGCACCGCAAGTGGCCAGATGTTCAGAAGTATCTGGTTTATTTTCAAAATTTTACCAACACCCATGAAAAGGTGGAAGTGATTCGAGAGCGTTATGAGCAGGCTATCAATGAGCCAGGTGTGGTAGGAATCAATATTGGAACGCGCCCAGACTGTTTACCAGATGAAACCATTGAATATTTGGCTGAGTTATCGGAGCGCATGCATGTGACGGTAGAATTGGGCTTGCAGACCACTTATGAAACAACCTCTGACCTGATTAACCGTGCCCACTCCTATGAGTTGTACGTGGAAACGGTCAAGCGTTTGAGAAAGTATCCCAAGATTGAGATTGTTTCCCATCTTATTAATGGCTTGCCTGGTGAAACCCATGAGATGATGATTGAAAATGTCCGCCGCTGTGTCACGGATAACGATATTCAAGGGATTAAACTGCATTTGCTTCACCTGATGACCAATACGCGTATGCAACGAGATTACCACGAAGGACGCTTGCAGTTGATGAGTCAGGACGAGTATGTTAAGGTCATCTGTGACCAACTGGAAATCATACCCAAACATATCGTCATCCATCGAATTACGGGAGATGCGCCTAGAGATATGCTGATTGGTCCTATGTGGAGCCTCAATAAGTGGGAAGTGCTAAATGCTATTGAAACTGAAATGCGACGTCGCGGAAGCGTGCAAGGATGCAAGGCTGTAAAACAGGAGTTTGAAAATGAAAAGACCACTTGAGATGGCACATGATTTTTTGGCTGAGGTTGTAACTCAGGATGATATCGTAGTGGATGCGACTATGGGAAATGGTCATGACACGCTTTTTCTGGCCAAGCTAGCCAAGAAAGTCTATGCCTTTGATATTCAGGAACAAGCCTTGGAGAAGACCCAAGAGCGTTTGGACCAGGCTAGAATGACAAATGCCCAGTTGATTTTACAAGGTCATGAAACACTGGACCAGTTTGTGACAGAAGCCAAGGCAGGGATTTTTAATCTGGGCTATTTGCCGTCAGCTGATAAGTCAGTCATTACCCAACCTCAGACAACGATTGAAGCATTAGAAAAGCTGTGTCATTTGCTTGTCAAAGGTGGACGAATTGCCATCATGATCTACTATGGTCATGAAGGAGGAGACCTAGAGAGGGATGCTGTCTTGGATTTTGTTAGCCAGTTGAACCAACAAGAGTACACAGCTGCAATTTACCGAACTTTAAACCAAGTCAACAACCCACCATTTTTAGTAATGATTGAAAAATTAGAGAGATATAGACATGGATAAACAATACCTACGTGAAAAGCTGGATGCCATGCGCCAGAATTTTGTAGAATCAACCCACCACGAACGAGCAGTAGGTGTGTTAGACCAAGCGCATATGAGCAAAAAAATGCTTAAAATCAAGAAAAAATTAGTTGCTCTTGAAATGGAGCGGTGCCAGAGAAAAATTGAGCACAAAGATTGTTCCAAGATTGACCAAAAAATCAAAGAGCAGAAGGAGATATTTGAATCCTGTTGTAGAAAAGATTAAGGAGGACGTGCGTGGAATTACTGATTTACCTCATCCTATTTTTACTGGTTTTGATTGTCTCGAGTACAACCAATAAACTCCTGCCCTTTTTGCCTCTCCCTTTGGTGCAAATTCTTTTGGGAATTGTGATTGGTCTCTTTTTACCCAATACCGACTTTCATCTCAATACAGAGTTGTTTTTGGCCCTGGTTATCGGGCCCTTGCTTTTTCGAGAGTCGGAAGAAGCGGACATTACAGCTATTTTAAAACACTGGCGAATCATTATTTACCTCATATTTCCAGTGATTTTCATCTCGACCCTGAGTTTGGGTGCCTTGGCCCATCTTCTTTGGCTTAGCCTTCCCTTGGCAGCTTGCTTGGCTGTTGGGGCAGCTCTTGGCCCTACGGACTTGGTAGCTTTTGCCTCTCTTTCTGAGCGCTTTAGCTTTCCAAAGCGCGTGTCCAATATTCTTAAGGGTGAAGGGCTTTTGAATGATGCATCTGGTTTGGTGGCCTTTCAGGTAGCTTTGACAGCCTGGACAACTGGAGCCTTTTCCCTTGGGCAAGCGAGTAGTTCGCTCATCTTTTCAATTCTAGGCGGTTTTTTAATTGGCTTTTTAACAGCCATGACCAACCGTTTCCTCCATAGTTTCTTACTTAGTGTGCGCGCAACGGATATTGCCAGTGAACTTTTATTAGAATTGAGTTTGCCTCTGGTAACCTTCTTCCTGGCAGAAGAAGTCCATGTTTCAGGGATTATTGCCGTCGTAGTTGCTGGGATTTTAAAGGCAAGCCGTTTTAAGAAAATTACGCTCCTCGAAGCCCAAGTGGATACGGTGACCGAGACGGTCTGGCATACAGTGAACTTTATGCTCAACGGTTCTGTCTTTGTGATTTTAGGGATGGAGCTGGAAATGATAGCAGAGCCTATCTTGACCAATCCAATCTATAATCCCTTACTGTTATTGGTATCTCTTATAGCCCTTACCTTTGTCCTCTTTGCTATTCGTTTTGTCATGATTTATGGCTATTATGCCTATAGAACTAGACGACTCAAGAAAAAGCTAAATAAGTATATGAAGGACATGCTTCTCTTGACCTTCTCAGGTGTTAAGGGAACGGTGTCGATTGCTACAATCCTTCTGATACCAAGTAATCTAGAGCAGGAGTATCCTCTCTTACTTTTCCTCGTTGCAGGTGTGACGCTTGTAAGTTTTTTAACAGGTCTCTTGATCCTGCCTCATCTTTCGGATGAACAGGAAGAAAGCAAGGATTATCTCATGCATATCGCCATTTTGAATGAGGTTACTTCGGAGTTAGAAAAAGAACTTGAAACTCATAAGAATAAGCTTCCTCTCTATGCAGCTATTGACAATTACCATGGACGAATAGAGAATCTTATCTTGAGCCAAGAAAATAAGGGGGCTCAAGAAGACTGGGAGACCTTGAAACTTCTTATTCTCAGTATTGAAAGTGATGGTTTGGAACAGGCTTACGAGGAAGGCAAGATGAGTGAGCGTGCTTATCGGGTTTACCAACGTTATTTGAAAAACATGGAACAAGGTATCAATCGCAAATTTGCTTCAAGATTGACCTATTACTTCCTTGTTTCCTTGCGGATTCTACGTTTTCTCCTTCACGAAATCTTTACCTTTGGCAAGACCTTCCGTAGTTGGAAAAATGAAGAATCTAAGAAACTCAGAGCTCTTGACTATGACCAAATTGCAGAGCTCTATCTAGAAAATACAGAGATGATTATCGAAAGTTTGGAGAATCTAAAAGGGGTTTATAAGAGTTCCTTGATCAGCTTCATGCAGGATTCTCGTCTCCGAGAAACAGCTATTATCACCAGTGGTGCCTTTGTCGAACGGGTTATCAATCGTGTCAAGCCCAACAATATCGATGAAATGCTGAGAGGCTATTATCTGGAGCGCAAGTTGATTTTCGAATATGAAGAGAAACGATTGATTACAACCAAGTATGCCAAGAAGTTACGACAAAATGTCAATAACTTAGAGAACTATTCCTTGAAGGAAGCTGCCAATACCCTGCCTTATGATATGATGGAATTGGTAAGAAGAAATTAATCAAGATTATAAGTGAAGGAGTGTGACATGAAAAAGTGGTGGAAAGAGCTGATAGACAAGCTTTTAGTAAACGCTTTTTTGCATTATTATCAAGCATCAGATAGTGAGTTGACTAGTGTCGCAGTAGCCTACTATTGGTTGATTTCGATTTTCCCCCTGCTTTTGGTGGTGGTCAATATCCTACCTTATTTTCAGATTCCAGTTTCTAATTTTTTAAAGGTTGTCAATGAATTTTTGCCCGATACCATGTATGATGTGGTGGCAAATATTATTACAGAAGTGCTGACCCAACCGTCAACGGGCTTATTGAGTTTTGCGGTTTTGTCAGCCCTCTGGACTTTTTCAAAATCCATGAATTTCCTACAGAAAGCCTTTAATAAAGCCTACGGAGTAGCAAAAAATCGTGGAATGATTTCCAGTCAGCTCATGAGTTTGTTTGTCAGTTTTGGCTTGCAGATTCTCTTTGCTTTAGCCCTCTTTCTCAGTGTCTTTGGCCGCATGCTTCTCAACCTTATCAAAAGTTACTGGAAATCAGATAGTCCTTTATTTGACTACTTGCAAGACCTAACAGGCCCCTTGGTCTATGCCTTGATTTTTGCTATCTTGGTCATGCTTTATTATTTCCTGCCCAATGTTACGGTTCGACGGATTCGCTCTGTATTGCCAGGTAGTGCCTTTGTCATGCTGACTCTGGTCTTACTACTTAATATCTTTTCAGTCTATGTCAACAATTATGTCAATCACATCGTGGACGTCCGTTTTTTTAGTTCCATCGTCGTGGTAGTCATGATGTTCTGGTTTATTCTCATTGCTAAGATTTTGATTGTCGGCGCGGTTATCAATGCTAGTGTCCAGAGTTTGAAAGATCTGAATTTTAGAAAAGACTAACGAATTTTTAATTCATTATAAAACGCATAATATGAAAATTCCACGAGGTCAACTATAGTCAGAAAGCTGAACAACAAGCCAAAACGCCCAAAAAAGGCGGCAAAAAGCAAGCACCTGCAAGCAACGTGCCGAAATGGTCAAATCCTGATTATGTAAACGAATTAGACCAAAAAATCGTTGATATGCTAGTAGAATTTCACAAGTCGCAAGGCACTTTGGAAACTCCCGAGGCGCAAGCAGAAATCGCCCAAAAACGTGAAGAAATCGAGCAAAGGAGAGCTGAGCTTGAGGCTAAAAAACAAGAACTTTTGAACCGCTTGAACAAATAGAGTTTCGCAAGTATTATGCTTACAAATTACTTGAGCAATTAACTAAAATATAAACCCTACCTTTATATCTAGGCAGGGTTTATATTTTAGAAATTCACGTAGGTTGTTTCGGTTTTTACATACCCAGTATAATCTGAGTTTCTATAGTATCCAGTGATAAACTTCCATTTTCTTTGAGCAACATGGATATAAGTATTTGTTATGTAGTATGGATATGGGCTTTGTGACTCCAAGTAACTCTCATAAGCTTACGTACCAATATATGCTCCACCAATTATTTTACCCCATGTACCCCCTAATACAGAAGCTATTTTACCAATCGCATAACTTATTCCAGAACCAATCATGAAGTGAGCGAATGTGTTGGCTAGTTTATTCCCATGTACTGTGTTGACGTAATTCCAAACATTAGGATCGTATGATCTAAAAGATATATTTAGGTCGATTTCATTCTTTTGATAATCCATATAAAATGCCCCATTGATATAGACACCATCAGCACGTTGTTCAATAGTGTCTACACTTCCATCTGGATTGACCACCTCAAGAACTTCATCGCTTAAAATATTTACTTGCGTATCTCCGAACCGCACTGATGAGCCATTCTCAAACTGAGCCTCACTAGATACAACTTTAGAGTTTGCCGATAAGCTATCATCAGCAAAAACAACAAGCGATGGGGAAATGCTAGACATACAGAAAACAGACATAACTAGCAAACACATGCATTTAAACATCTTAGACATAACGGAAACTCCTTTTTATTTTTGATTTTTTTCAACTTTTATTATACAATAAAACCAAATAAAAAGAAAGCGGTAACAATATGCTTAATGTGAAAATTTTTTATATATTTTTATTTTTGATCTTTGTCGAAACTACAGGCTTGTTGTTGTTGAAAAACGGTCTTGAAAGAGGTTATTTAGATACAGGAGCTATCATCCTTGCAGTTTTTTCATTTGCTTTCGACAACCTATGTTCATTCGGTTGGGTCTACTTTACAATAAAAAACCATAAAAAAAATAAAAAATAAATAGACGTATTTTCAAAAAAAGATTGCATATTTATCTCAGCAAAACGACGATTTAAATCGTCGTTTTTTTGTATAACTCCCCCTGAAATTTATTTTAATTATGCAGATTTCACGTATTTTTGGTGCTGAGACAACGATTCTGAGAGCTTTTCAGACTTTTTTGCGACCTATCCCTATCATTAGAAAAGCTTAGAGCGCCAAAGGATTTTGCCTGATAATATGCGTTTTTTGATTATGAAAATTAATAGATAAACATGGCATCGCCAAAACTAAAGAAGCGATAATGCTCATTGATGGCATGGTGATAAGCGTCTAAGACTAATTCACGACCTGCAAAGGCAGAAACCAGCATAACCAGAGTTGATTTTGGCAGATGGAAGTTGGTTGAGAAGGCATCCACGACCTTCCATTCATAGCCAGGTTTGATAAAGATATTGGTCCAGCCAGAATCTGCTTGGATTTGCCCATCAAACTTGGAACCAATAGTTTCCAAGGTGCGGATAGAAGTGGTTCCGACAGCTATGACGCGACCACCATTTTCCTTAACAGAGCGAAGGGTGGCAGCAGCTTCTTCAGAAAGTTGGTAGAATTCTGAGTGCATTTCGTGTTCGTCCAGATTGTCAACTGAAACGGGTCTAAAGGTTCCGAGTCCGACATGAAGAGTCAGATAGACTAGATGAACACCCTTAGCTTGGATTTCTGCCAGCAGTTCTTTGGTGAAGTGAAGACCAGCAGTAGGTGCTGCAGCAGAGCCACTTTCCTTGGCGTAAACGGTTTGATAGCGTTCACGATCATCCAGTTTTTCGTGGATATAAGGTGGCAGAGGCATTTCACCCAGACTTTCTAAGACTTCTAGGAAAATTCCTTGGTATTCAAAGCGGACAATACGGCCTCCGTGGGTCAATTCTTCCGTCACGACAGCGCTGAGACGGCCATCACCAAAGCTGACACGAGTCCCGACCTTGAGACGTTTGGCAGGTTTAGCCAGAACTTCCCACTCATCTCCATTAGTATTTTTAAGCAGGAGAAGTTCCACATGACCTCCAGTTTCTTCCTTTTGACCATAGAGGCGGGCAGGGAGAACGCGGGTGTCGTTCATGACAAGGGCATCACCAGGTTCCAGCATATCAATAATAGAGTGGAAGTGTTTGTCCTGCATTTCTCCAGTCTCACGGTTGACGATGAGGAGTTTGGAGGCATCCCGTTTTTCAAGGGGCGTTTGGGCAATCAATTCCTCTGGCAAGTGGAAATCAAAATCAGCTGTATTCATATATCTGTTCATTCTTTCTAAGTTCTAATCCTATCCATTATAACATGTTTCAAGTATAGTCGCTCTTTTTTAGAAAATAAATCGTTTTCACTTGACAAAAATTGGTCTATACCATATAATGAATATAGATTAAAACGGAGGATGAAAAGATGAAAGTCATTAAAGTTGAAAACCAAATCGAAGGTGGAAAAGTTGCTTTTGAGATTTTGAAGGAAAAATTGGCCAACGGCGCTCAAACCCTAGGACTTGCGACAGGAAGTAGCCCACTTGAATTTTACAAGGAAATTGTTGAAAGTGACCTTGATTTTTCAAATCTAACCAGTGTCAACCTTGATGAGTATGTAGGACTTGATGGAGACAATCCACAGTCTTACCGTTACTTCATGCAAGAAAACTTGTTTAACCAAAAACCATTTAAAGAAAGTTTCTTGCCTCGTGGGGTTAAGGACAATGCTGAAGAAGAAGTAGAACGCTACAATCAAATTTTGGCTGACCATCCAGTTGACCTCCAAATCTTGGGAATCGGTCGCAATGGACATATCGGATTTAATGAACCCGGTACTCCATTTGACAGTCAAACTCACCTTGTAGAACTTGACCAGTCGACTATCGAAGCTAATGCTCGCTTCTTTGACAAGATTGAAGATGTTCCAACACAAGCCATTTCAATGGGGATTAAAAACATTTTGGATGCCAAGTCAATCCTTCTCTTTGCTTATGGTGAGTCGAAAGCAGAAGCCATTGCCGGAACAGTGTCTGGCCCAGTGACTGAAAGTCTACCAGCAAGTAGCCTGCAAAATCACCCTGATGTGACCATTATCGCAGATGCTGAAGCGCTCAGCTTACTTGAAAAATAAAAAGTATAAAAACCACTTGCTCTTTGGAGTGAGTGGTTTTTTACTTCAAATGTTCACTATCCTGCTAAAAGAAATTTTTCTGTAAATTCCCGTAACAGTTGTCGATATTTCATATAAAAAGGTATCCAATAGAAAATTATTAAATGTCTGTAAACTGTGATATAATCGTATTGACTATTTTTTATGATACTATACGATTTTTATTAAGACAGTCGATAGTTGTTGATGCTGGAAACCATGATATAACTGGCAATTCCTGACATGTGAAGAAAGGTTGAAATCCAGCCTGTTATATTTGGTAGAAGCATGGTGAGAGATAGAACGATTAAAAGGATATAAAATAGTTTTAATCCTAAATTGAAATTTTTCCATATACTAAACATACTCATCACCCCACCCGTTACAAAAGCATAGCCAATAGCAGAGATACCCGATGCCTGAATTTCTTGATTCTGTGTTAATATATGGAATACAATTGAAGATATTACCATAGAAGTAATAAAAACTAAAAATACATATTTTGATCCCCTTTTATACTCCAATAGCCCACCAAAAGGAAGTAACATTAAAGTATTTAAAACTAAATGAAACCATATAAACCATACTGGTGCTTCTTTACTTCCATGCATAAATGTACCACTAAAGTATTGCCAACAATAAATTGGCTTTGAATGAAATGCAAATAAGTCATACATTACACTTCCCAAAAAGGTAGTAAGAATTCCTAGCAATAAACAAATTACAACTAAAATACTGACCACAGGGCAAATTTTTATGATTCTTTTCATGTTATAGATTCACTTCTAAATAATACGAATTTTTGCTAATCAATATGTGTCACTATTATATCATTTTCATCTATAAATGTTAATCAATTTTAACAAGATTAACAATAAGATTAAAATTGAAGATAATGGTAAATTCCCAAACTAAGTTCCACCGCTAGTAGAAGTGGAAGTTAGTCTGA
>CAUQIP010000027.1:0-21999 GCA_963518235.1 uncultured Streptococcus sp.
ATCAGACTAACTTCCACTTCTACTAGCGGTGGAACTTAGTTTGGGAATTTACCAAGTAATTTCACAAACTCCTATTTGTGGTAAGCCCTTAAAAAAATAAAATTTATATTACTTTAGAGATTTTCTATATTATTTGATTGTTCATGTAATTTGATTATAAAAAGGAACTTTCTGATATTTTTTATTAGGTCTTCATTGAGTTTTAGCTATTAATAAGGGATTACAGAATGAAGCTAGATGCACAATATCTGCAAAAAAATAGCTAAAAAATTTAAAAGTTACTCCTACTTTATAAAATAAAGTCTATAAAAAAACAAAGCCCAGTTTTAAAGACAAAACTAGGCTTGCTATTGATTTTATTTTCCCTCTTTCACTTCTTTGGTTGCCACATCTTCTCCAAACCATTTCTGGCTAATCTCTTGGAACTTCCCTTCTTGATATAGTTCAACAAAGGCTTGGTTTAAAGCTTGCAGTAATCTTTTGTCAGCTGGTCTGACACCGACAGCAAAAGATTCACTTTCAAATCCAGCTGAAAAGACATTGTAGTCATTTAATATCCCCTCAGACTGGAGGTAGTAATTAGCATAAACTCTGTCAATCAACAAGGCATCAATTCGGTCATTCTTCAAATCAATCAAGGCTTCATTGAAACTCTGGTATTGATTAGCCTTCTGGTCTTTGACACGATTTTTCAATAAGTCTGGCTGAGCTTCAAAGTCTAGATAACCAGATGAACCAGCTTGAGCTCCCAAGGTCTTATCCTTCATATCCTCTACTGAATGAATTTGCTGACTTTTCTTGGCAACCAGAACTTGCTGATTTTCCATATATGGAATACTAAAGGCAACCTTTTCTCGGCGTTCATCAGTGGCAGAATAGCCATTCCAGATGGCATCAATGGTTCCATTTTGCAGTTCCGTCTCCTTCATATCCCAGTCGATTGGCTGAAATTGAACCTTAAAGCCTAATTTTTCAGAGACAGCCTGTGCTAAGTCAATATCAAAGCCTGTGTATTGGCCATTCTTTTCTTCAAATCCCATAGGTACAAAGGTATTGTCAAAACCAATGGTTATACTCCCCTGCTCTTGATACTTATCCCAATTATCCTGCTTTGGATTACTAGCCTTCTGGGTACAGGCTGTTAAAAAGAGGGTCAGGAGAGAAACCAATACTAAAGCAATTTTCTTATTAGTCATCGGCACCTCCTACTTGGGCTCAACCTTGAGAATTTGATCTGCGATATTTTCAGCGAACTGTAAATCGTGGGTAACCACAATCTGCGTCATCCCAAGTTCCCTATTTTGCAAGATCAGTTTTTCCACTTCCAAGCGCAACTCTGGATCAAGGGCAGAAGTTGGTTCATCGTAGCCAATGATTTCTGGGTCAATCATCATAGCACGCGCCAAGGCCACCCGCTGCTTTTGCCCACCTGATAGTGAGAATGGATAAGCATCTGCATGTCCTGCCAATCCTAACTGTTCCAAAAGCCCTCGTGCCTTCTTCTCAGCCTCTTCCTGCTTCATTCCCATAGTTTTCACAGGTGATAAGGTCAAATTATCTAGAACTGATAAATGAGGAAACAGTTGAAAATCTTGGAATACAAATCCCAGTAAATTCCGCTTCTCCAATTCATCCAGTTCCAAAGGTTCTCCATTATAAAAGATTTGTCCTGAATCAATGGTTTCAAGACCTGCAAGCATACGTAAGAGAGTTGTCTTACCTCCACCAGAAGGTCCTACGATAGCCATGATTTGTTTTTCAGGAATTTTTAGACTGAAATTAGATAAAATTTGCTTTTCACCAAAGCCCTTATTGATATTTCGTAATTCTAACATGCCAGCCTCCTATCTATAGTAACTGTACTTCTTCTCAACTTTTTTGGCAAGAATGGTCACAATCCCAATCAAAATCAAGTAAATGGCTCCTGCCAAGAACATAGGAACCAAACTAGCATCACGGTTGGCAGCTGTTCGACTCGCCAAGATAAGGTCTGAAATTCCTAGAGCGTAGACCAAAGAAGTATCCTTGACCAAACTCATGACTTCATTAAATACACTAGGAAGAACAATCTTGGTTACCTGAGGCAAAATAATATAGCGTACTGTAGCAAAGGGACTAAACTTCAAAACCTTAGCAGCCTCATATTGACCTTTAGGAATGGTATCAATCCCACCACGGAAGATTTCGGCAAAGTAAGCTGCATAATTGAGAACAAAGGCAATAATGGCCGCAGGAAGGCGGTCTAAACGGATCCCAATACTTGGGAGCACATAATAAATAAAAATCAATTGCAAGAGCAAGGGTGTACCCCGCATGATCCAGATATAAATGTTAATCAGATGATGGAGGAGCTTCCAATGGACTTGCAAGGCAAAGGCAATCAAAACGCCCAAGGGAATAGAAAAAATCAAGACCAGTGCAAAAACCTGTAAAGTCATGCTTGCACCGCTCAATAAACTCGGTAATATCTCAAACAAATAAGACATACTGACACCTCCTTAAAATAATTGTTCCTATTATAGCACACATAAACTAAATTACAACTATTTTTATAAGAAAATTACATTGTTAACAAAAATAAAAACTATATCTTTTAAAATTGACAAGATATAGCTTTAAATCATTTTATTCCTACAATCTCTCAAATAGTTCTTGCATCTGCACATCATCTGGAACCAGTTTTAAGTAAGCTTGTGCATTGACTTTTGCTTCTTCAAAATAGCCCAATTCACGCAAGAGATAGATATAGTGTTCCAGAAATTCTGGATTGTCCTTCAAATCTCCTGCTAACTCTTGGTAATGCTCATAGGCAGTATCCAAATCGTCCATTTCTTGATAAGAACGAGCAATCATCCACTTAGTCAAGAGATTTTCTGGCTCTTCACTTTGTAAGTCTAGAATGTCTTCATAACGCTCCTGTTCTAGATAAATAGTTGCTAAACGAAGCAAAATTTCTTCCGTATCCTCAGCATCTTCTTTAGCAGTAAGGAGATAGTTTTCTGCACCACTAGCATCATGTAATTCATAAGAAAATTGTGAAGCGGCTAGCAGGAGACGAGTTTCGAAGGGATTTTTCTCTAAGCCTTGCTTAGCGATACGCAGGGCTTCTTGAACTTGATGTTCCTTATGTAAGGCCTGACTATAGCCATACTCATAACCTTCAAAGTCAGGAGAAATGGTGTCAAGCTGCTTAAAGTAGAGGACAGCTTTTTGGTATTCTTCTTGATCAAAGTAAAGACTGGCTAACTCAAAAGCTGTTAGGTCATCGTATTCTAACTCCAGGGCTTTTTCTAAAAACTCTGTAGCCGTTTCAAATTTACCCAACTGAGCATAGGCAAAGCCAATCCGTTGATAGGTAGAAATGCCCGTTTGATCATAAATCGAGCGATTATCTAACTGGGCATAGCCTTGAATAGCCTCTTGGTAATTTTCCAACTCACTATCCAACTCTGCCAATCCCAATATCAAAAGAGGATCCTCTGAGTAGGTCAAAGCCTCCAGCAGTTTCTCACGCGCCACATCTGTCAAACCTTCCATCTGGTAAAGGTCTGCCTTCAGAGCCAAAGCCGACACATACCAGTCACTGTCAGGCTGGATTTCCTCTAGGTAAGCAAAAGCTTCTTCGATTTGACCATCCTCGCTAGCAATGGCTGCTAGATTAAGATGAATCTCTGGAAAATCCTCTACGATTTTCAGGTAAATCTCCTTGGCCTGAGGATAAAAACCAATCCCTTCTAGATAGGTGGCTAACTCATAAAGAAGCTCACTTGGATCATTTTCTAAAGCTTTAGCGAAATAATGCTCAACCTTGGCTAAATCTTGTTCCTCCAAAGCCTGTAACATCTGTTGACTATTGTTCACTCTTGACTTCCTCTCCCTCTAGTTCATATAGGCCACTAACTACCTTATACCATTCAAAAATCGCTGAAATGACAACCTTAGCAGAGGCATAAACTGGAATACCGAGTAAGACTCCCCAAATACCAAACATGGATCCTGAAGTTAACAAGACAAAGAGAACATTAATGGGATGGATGTTTAATTGACTTCCCAAAATCAGTGGCGAAACAAAACGGCCTTCAATAGTTTGTTCTACGATAAAGACAATCACCACTTTTAAAAGCATGACTGGTCCAGCAATCAAGCCCAATACTAGGGCAGGAAGCATGGCTAAGAAGCTACCAAGATAAGGAACCAAATTTAGAATACCAGCAGTAACCCCCAGCGTAACCGCATAGCGTAGACCAATAATCTTAAAGAAGATCATAAACATTACCGCAACAATAATAGCCACTGTTACTTGCCCTCTAACATAGTTGGACAACTGCTGATTCACATCTGATAAAACTTGTCCAACAGGTTCTTTCAATTTCGTTGGCATGAATTGGGTCAAATAGTGACGCAGGCCTTTCCCATCACGTAAGAGATAAAAGAGCATGAAAGGAACGATAATCAAGGCAACGATCACTTGAGATGCCCCGCTAATAAAGGCGCTCACCCAGTTGACTGCCTGAGATGAAACCTTGCTCGCCCAAACTGTAGCCTGGCTAGAAAAATTGGTCAAAACTTGCTCTAACTGAGGTCTGAAATCATCTGGCAAACGCTTGGTGACCAAATCATCAATAACTCGATCAGCATCTTCGAGATAGACTGGAACATTTCTTGCAAAGGTTAAAACCTGACGTTGCAGATTTGGAATAGCTACTGCCAAGCCCCAAATGATAAAGAGGGCGATAATCACAAAGACAATACTGATTGCTATAACGCGATTAACCTTATGCTTCTCCATCCAATCAACAATAGGATTTAACAAATAATATAGCAGTCCAGACAGAATGACTGGCAACATCACAACTGCTAAAAAGTCCAAAACAGGTGAAAATAGAAAACTAATCTTACTTAAAATAAAAAGATTGAGTCCCAATAATAAGGTTACCAAAAATACAGTAATGGCCTTGTTATCCAAAAACCACTTGAAAAACCAAGATAGGCTAAAATGTTTCTCTTTTTGCTCCATAAATACTTCCTTTCTATCGTTCTCTCATTATACCATTTTTGAAACAAAATAACTCTTTTTTAAAGTGCTTACATACCATTGAATTGTACTGCATATCATATTGTGAATCTATTTTGTGATATAATAGTCTTATCTTTATAAAGAGGTATAGTCATGAAAGAAACTGTTTATTTTGGAACTTATACACGTCGTACTTCCCAAGGGATTTACAAGGCAGACTTCGATACAGAAACTGGTCAGCTTTCAAATCTAGAACTTTTTGCAGCTGAGCCAAGTCCAACCTACCTTGCCTTTGACCAACACCAACATTTATACACTGTTGGTAGTCAAGACGATAAGGGGGGGATTGCAGCCTATCAAACTAACGGGACTTTATTAAATCATGTCGTTGAAGAAGGAGCTCCTCACTGTTATGTTGCCGTTGATGAAAAGCGTGATTTAGTGTACGCGGCAAACTACCACAAGGGACAAGTCCTTGTTTATAAACGTCAGGAAGATGGTAGTCTTCTACTTAGTGATGTGGTTCAGCATAGTGGCCAAGGTCCACACGAAAATCAAGCTTCCCCCCATGTTCACTATACAGATTTAACACCTGACCACTATCTAGTGACTTGCGACTTGGGAACTGACCAGGTCATTACCTATGACCTTGATCAAGAAGGAAAATTATCTAAACTCTATACCTATCACAGCCAGCCAGGAGCAGGCTCACGTCATATCATTTTCCATAACCACTATAAAATCGCTTATCTGATTTGTGAACTCAATAGTACTATCGAGGTTCTAATCTACGATGGTGTTGGTGAATTTGAACGCATGCAGGTCATTTCAACTCTACCAGACGGTTATGAAGGCTTTAATGGAACTGCTGCTATTCGTCTCTCTAAAGATGGTAAATACCTCTATGCTTCTAACCGTGGTCATGATTCTATCGCAGTATATACAATCCTTGCGGACGGTAGTCTAGAGTTATTAGAAATCGTTCCGACACATGGTCAGACTCCACGTGATTTTGATTTGACACCAGACCAAGAATTTGTCATTACTGTCCATCAGGACTCTGACAATGCAACCGTCTTTAAACGCAATCCTGAAACTGGTCGTCTAGCAGAACTTTCCAACGACTTCCATGTACCAGAAGCGGTCTGCATCAGTTTTGCTCCTTAAGAAAACATAAAAAATGAACTTGGTAACTCAAGTTCATTTTTTTCTTATAGTCTTTTTCCGACATTGATACGATTAATAGCACGTTGCAAAGCAATCTTAGCACGACGCTCTTGATCAATCAAGTGTTTTTCGTGGGCTTCTTCGATTTCGCGCTCCGCACGAAGCTTGGCACGTTCTGCACGGCTAACATCGATATCACGAGCACGTTCTGCAGAATCAGCAACGATTGTGATGGTATTATTGGCAATTTCAATAACGCCTCCGTTTACTGCAATCCAGTTCACGTGATCTTCATCATCAATACGTTTTACCTTTACTTCATCAACTGCTAAAACCGCAATCATATTTTCATGTCGTGGCAAGATCCCCATCTCACCATCCAGAGTTCGAACCGATACATAGCTGGCATGGTGATCATAGACGAGACCATCTGGTGTCACGATCTGGACAGTTAACTGAGCCATAGATCACCTCTTAAAATCCCATTTTTTCAGCTTTTGCAATCACATCTTCGATAGAACCTACACCACGGAAGGCATCTTCTGGTAACTGGTCATGTTTACCATCAAGGATTTCCTTAAAGCCACGAACAGTTTCAGCAACTGGAACATAAGAACCTGGCTGACCAGTAAATTGTTCCGCAACGTTGAAGTTTTGTGACAAGAAGAACTGGATACGACGGGCACGAGCAACCAAGGTCTTTTCTTCATCAGAAAGCTCATCCATACCAAGGATAGCAATGATATCTTGCAACTCATGGTAACGTTGAAGGACACGTTTTACTTCAGCAGCAACTGCATAGTGCTCTTCTCCAACGATTTCAGGTGCCAAGGCACGTGAGCTTGAAGCAAGTGGGTCAACGGCTGGGTAGATACCCAATTGTACCAACTTACGTTCCAAGTTTGTTGTAGAATCCAAGTGAGCGAAGGCTGTTGCTGGCGCTGGGTCAGTATAGTCATCCGCTGGCACATAGATAGCCTGGATAGAGGTTACAGAACCCTTCTTGGTTGATGTGATACGTTCTTGCAATTGCCCCATTTCTGTAGCAAGTGTTGGTTGGTAACCAACGGCTGATGGCATACGACCCAAAAGGGCAGATACTTCTGAACCAGCCTGAGTGAAACGGAAGATATTATCGATAAAGAGAAGCACGTCTTGGCCTTCTACATCACGGAAGTATTCAGCGATTGTCAAACCAGTAAGGGCAACACGCATACGTGCTCCTGGTGGCTCATTCATCTGACCAAATACCATGGCTGTTTTCTCGATAACACCTGATTCCTTCATTTCCCAGTAAAGGTCATTCCCCTCACGAGTACGTTCCCCAACACCAGTAAATACTGAGATACCACCATGTTCTTGGGCAATGTTGTGAATCAACTCTTGGATCAAAACGGTTTTACCAACTCCGGCACCACCGAAAAGTCCAACCTTACCACCTTTAAGGTAAGGGGCAAGAAGGTCGATAACCTTAATCCCTGTTTCAAGGATTTCAGAAGAGGTAGACAACTCATCAAAAGTTGGAGCTTTTTTATGAATTGGCTGACGCTCTGCATCTTCTGTAAAAGGAGCTTCCAAGTCAATGGTATCTCCCAAAACATTGAAGACACGTCCCAAAGTTTCTTTACCTACTGGTACAGAGATTGGACGACCTGTGTCCAATACTTCCATTCCACGAGTCAAACCATCTGTTGATTCCATGGCGATAGTACGAACCATACCATCTCCCAACTCCAAGGCTACTTCAAGGACGATTTTTGTTTTTCTTTCGTCATTTTTGTAGACGACAAGTGCATTGTTAATCTCAGGAAGTTTTTCCCCTGCTGCAAACAAGACGTCTACAACGGGACCGATAACCTGAGCAATTTTACCTGAACTCATCTCCTTCTCCTATTCTATATAAGATACTGTCGGTTCCTAGTTTAACTAGGTCCTAAGTTCATTTTCATACGAGCTGGACTAGAGCCTATTCTAAGGCACTAGCTCCTGCTACGATTTCTGTAATTTCTTGTGTAATCGCCGCCTGTCTGGCACGGTTATACTGAATTGTCAAATCATTAATGACTTTCTTAGCATTATCAGTCGCTGTTTGCATGGCTGTCATACCCGCAGCATTTTCAGCTGTCTTAGCATCGATAATAGCACCGTAAATCATACTTTCTGCAAATTGAGGCAACAACTGCTCCAAAATTTCTTCTCGGCTGGTTTCCAATTCAAAAGTCAAGCTGTAGTCTTCATCCGCTTCATTGGGATCCAAGTCAACAATCGGAAGCATTTGTTCCACACGCATTTGACTAGTTAGCGTATTGACATGGTGGTTATAGCAAACATAGAGTTCATCAAAAAGTTCATTTTGGTACATTTCAACAGTTTTTGAAATAATCTTACGAACTTCATCAAAGCTAGGCTGATCCGCCAAGCCACGTAATTCATAAAGTGGTTGAATACCGCGAGCCTTAAAGAAATCAGCTCCCATTCCACCAATACAGATCATTTCAAAACCTTTACCGTCTGGATGGTATTCTTCCTTCAACTCCATAACGGCTTTCAGAATAGAAGAATTATACCCTCCAACCAAACCGCGATCTGAAGTAATGACGATATAGCCTGTCTTCTTCACAGGGCGGCTAATCAACATCGGATTGGTTGAACCACCAGCTCCATTACCATGAAGAATATCTGTCAAAAGTTTGCGGACTTTCTGAGCGTAAACTTGGAAGTTGCGAGCTGCTTCTTCAGATCGACCTAGCTTAGCAGCCGATACCATTTGCATGGCATTAGTGATTTGACTCGTATTTTTTGTTGAGGCGATTTTTGTTTTAATATCATTTAGAGATACTGCCATCTGACACCTCTATTCTTATTGGAAGCTGGATTGATTGAGAAACTCTGTAATCGCAGCATCCAAGACTGCTTCTTCTGGCAAGTCTTTTGTATCACGAATGGTTTCCAAAATCTCTGGATGTTGAGCGTCAAAGAAGGCATGGAACTCTTCCTCGAAACGAACAATATCATCTACTGGAACAGTATCCAAGAAACCATGTGTCAAAGCATAGAGAATGGTTACTTGTTTCTCAACAGGTAATGGTTTGTGAACAGGTTGTTTCAAGACCTCAACGGTACGACGTCCACGGTTCAATTTAGCCTGTGTTGCTGCGTCCAAGTCAGAACCAAACTTAGTGAAGGCTTCCAATTCACGGTATGAAGCAAGGTCGATACGAAGTGTACCAGCAACCTTCTTCATAGCTTTGATTTGTGCAGAACCACCTACACGAGATACAGATGAACCCGCATCGATGGCTGGACGAATACCCGCATTGAAGAGACCATCACCAAGGAAGATTTGTCCGTCAGTGATAGAAATCACGTTGGTTGCGATATAGGCAGAGATATCTCCTGCTTGTGTCTCGATAAATGGTAGGGCTGTAATTGATCCACCACCAAGTTCATCAGAAACTTTAGCTGAGCGCTCAAGCAAACGGCTGTGAAGGTAGAAAACATCTCCTGGGAAGGCTTCACGACCTGGAGGACGACGAAGCAAGAGTGACAGTTCACGATAAGCTACCGCTTGTTTTGATAAATCATCGTAAACAATCAAAACATGTTTTCCTTGGTACATAAATTCTTCTGCCATGGCAACCCCAGCATAAGGAGCTAGGAAAAGCAATGGAGATGGTTGTGAAGCAGAGGCTGTCACAACGATTGTGTAGTCCAAGGCACCGTACTGACGAAGTGTTTCTACTTGCGTACGAACTGTTGATTCTTTTTGTCCAATCGCTACGTAGATACAGATCATATCTTGACCTTTTTGGTTCAAGATTGTATCAATCGCAATGGTTGTTTTCCCTGTCTGACGGTCACCGATAATCAACTCACGCTGACCACGACCAATCGGTACAAGGGCGTCAATAGCTTTCAAACCTGTTTGCAATGGTTCTGATACAGACTTACGTTGCATAACACCAGGAGCTGGCGCTTCTACTGGACGAGTTTTATCAGTGTGGATTTCTCCAAGACCGTCAACTGGACGACCGAGTGGATCCACAACACGACCAATTAGACTCTCACCTACTGGGACTTCCATGATTTTACCTGTACGGCGGATTGTATCGCCTTCACGGATATCTGTAAAGTCACCTAGGATGATAATACCAACGTCTGTTGACTCCAAGTTTTGAGCCATACCATAAGAGCCGTTTTCAAAAATCAACAACTCTCCACTCATGGCATTTTCAAGGCCGTGAGCACGCGCGATACCATCCCCGATATAGGTTACAACACCTGTTTCAGTCACATCAAAATTGGGTTTGAAATTTTCAATTTGTTGCTTAATTAAAGCGCTGATTTCTTGTGCGTTAATTGCCAAAAGAACACCACTTTCTATTTCAAATTTTCTTTAACAACTTTAAGTTGTTGTTTAATACTCACATCAATTGTCTTGTGATTGGCAAAAATAACAAAACCACCAATGAGACTTTCATCGATTTGTTCTTTTACACTCCTTACTTTCAGAGACATTTTTTTCTCAATCAAAGGGAGCAAACGACTCTTTTGTTCATCAGTTAAAGGATGAGCTGAAGTAATCGTCACTTCAAATCGATTTGTTTCTTTTTCAAGTCGGTTCAAGCAATCTACAAGCACATCATAAAAAAGATTTGCTCTGTGATTGTAGATAAGAACCTGGATCAAGTTTTGCAATAAAGGTGACACAGAGTCTTGGAAGAAAGCAATTGTTTTTTCCTTGTCAGACTCGTCTACTGCCACTTTTTTTAAAAAAGAAGGTAAGCCTGTTTCTTCAGCAACTTGCTTGATTTGAGTCAAGTCTGAAAAAATACGGTCTTCTTCTCCTTTTTCAAGTACCAATTGGACAAAAGGCATGCTGTATTTTTCAATTACCTTTACTGTTTTCTTGTCCATTAAGCTTCTCCTAGCTGATCAATATACTGATCAATGAGTTCTTTATGGGCATGAGCATCAAGGTTTTGTGAGATGATTTTACCAGCCAAGCTGATTGTCAAATCTGCTACCTCACCCTTAACGCTTTGTAAAGCTTCAGCTTTGTTTTGAGCAATTTCTTGGTTTGCTTTTTCTTTTAAGCGTCCTGCTTCTAGTTTAGCATCTGCTAAAATACTAGCTTTACTTTTCTCAGCTGTTTCTTTCGCATTCTCAATGATTGTCTTAGCTTCTTTACGGCTACCAGCCAATTCATCTTCGCGTTTTTGAGCCAATACTTCTGCTTTTTGACGGGCTTCTTCAGCTCTGTCAATATCTGAAGCAATTTTTTCAGCTCTTTCTTCGAAAATGCCTGTAATATTAGACCATGCAAATTTTTTAATCAAGACTAGCAAAAGGATAAAAGAGCCAGCGATTAAAATAAAATTACCAATTAATTCACCTACTGTTACGTGCATCAGTTACTCCTTTCTACTCTTCATCATTAATTTTATTTCCTAGGTACATAGAGGATAATAGTGTAAAGACATAGGCCTGTACACAAGAAATGAACACGGAAAATGCAGTCCAAACTAAGTTTGTTCCAAATGCGATTGGATACCAAAAAATAGCCTGATGTGAAAGTAAAAGAAGCAAGCTTGTCATTACTTCACCTGCAAAGATATTCCCAAAAATCCGCAAAGCAAGAGAAAGGAAATTCGTGACTTCTTCCAGTAGATTCATCGGTGTCATAAATGCAGGAGTTACAAAACCTTTTAGGTATTGTTTAATCCCACGACGACGAATCCCCTCAATGTGCGCCATCACAATAATACAGAAAGACAAGACAAGGTCAAATGAAAGATTTGCAGTTGGCGATGTCCAAAGGTTTGTCCCATCTGTTGTTTGAAGTTTAGCCATCAAACCAAGATTATTAGCGATGACCATAAAAAGAAATAAACATAAGTAAAAGAGTGAGTAATCTTTTATGTAGTGGGAACCAAGGTTAGGTTCTGTAAATCCAATTACAAAATCATAGAGATACTCTAGTACATTTTGTTTACCTTTGGGTTTTAATGTCATATTACGACTTGCCCAATAGATAAATGCAAAAATCAGAAACACAGACAGCAAAGTCAAGGCTGTCAAAGTTAAATCAAAGGTAACAGGACCAATATTGATGGTTGGATTGATACTTTCTTCCATCTAACATTCTCCCTTCTCCAATTTATATTTCGTTATTTAATAATAAATGAGAAGACAAGAGTTACGAAGAAAGTTCCTTCAATAAAGGCAACCCCTAAAAACATCAGACTACGAAACTCAGCGATAATATCTGGTTGGCGAGCTACTGATTTCAACAAACCATTCATCAACATACCCTCACCAAGAGACACACCCATACAGGCAAGACATAGACCGAAAAATGTTAAATTCATGACGAATTCTCCTTTTAATTAAAATTTACTTACTTAGTTTAGTCCTAAAAATTGGATTTGTCAACTTTTTACTAACATTGAAAGCGTTTAATGAAAATTATTTACAATTTTACTATTTTTAAGCCCATTATATAGAAAACTTTGTAAAAAACTTGTAATAAATCCGACCATTATCTAGACCTTTCTGAAAAATATTGAAAAAATCCGAGATGTAATCTCGGATGGAAATTAATATATTTTCTTTAACCTAATGCTCTTTAGTAAGTAGGATTAAAGGGAAAGCAACTAGAAAGATTTCGTCTCCTGCACGCTTATTAAGCACGAACTGTGACGCTGGTTCCATCTTCCTTATAAAGATTAATGAGTCCTTCTTTTAATGCACGAACCATGTCTCCTGCTTGAACAGGTTGTGGAACCTTGATTGTCAAAAGTTCCATTGGATTTGGAGCGCGGTCAATTTTATTGCCTTTGGCATCGTGCAAATCTTCGATATAAGTTTCAAAATGACGGAAACCTGGGCCATAAAACTCAACTTGGTCGCCTTCGTTAATGACGTTCCGTTGGCGAATTGTTGCTGTTTGTGTCGCATCATCATAAGAAACGACTTCAGCAACAAACTTGTACTCAGGAATTTTACGACGAGCACCAAACAACTGCTCATTTTCAGATGGTGTACCATAATAGAAACCTGTTGCCAATTCACGTTGGGCTACCTTCCACATCTCATCAATCAAGTCTTGCTTAATAGATTCAAATTTTTCTGGACTTTCTAGATAAGCATCAACAGCTGCCTTGTAGCAGTTGGTTACTGTTGATACGTAGTGAATAGACTTCATACGTCCTTCAATCTTCAGACTGTCCACTCCATTTTCAATCATATCTGGGATATGGTCAATCATAGACATATCAACGGCCGACATTGAAAATTCTTCAGGAATCTCACCTTTCAAGCTCTTGCGTTCTTTCCCAAATGGCATATCGTAAAGGTCGTACTTCCAACGGCAAGACTGAGAACATCCACCACGGTTGGCATCACGCATACTCATGTGGTTTGAAAGAGTACAACGACCTGAGTAAGAAATACACATAGCTCCATGGACAAAGGCTTCAATCTCAACGTCTGTGCGTTTGCGGATTTCAGCTAATTCTTCCATTGAAACCTCACGCGCCAAAACGACACGAGTCAAGCCCAATTCCTTCCAGAACTCAAGAGTTTCATAGTTAGTGGCACTTGCTTGAGTGGAAAGGTGGATTTCAAGACCTGGTGCTTCAGTCGCTGCAATCATAATCAAGGCTGGGTCAGACACGATAACTGCAGCAATCCCGATATCACGCAGCTTACGGAACCACTCACCTGCTCCCTTTTCATTTCCTTCGTGCATAACCATATTAGCCGCTACATAGACCTTAGCTCCATACTTAGCCGCAAACTGGACACCTTCTTCCATTTGTTCAAAGGTAAAGTTTCCTGCACGGCTACGAAGACCATAGGCCTGACCACCGATAAAGACAGCATCTGCTCCATACTGAACAGCTACTTTTAGCTTCTCTAAAGTCCCTGCAGGTGATAAAACCTCAGGACGTTTTAATGTTTTTGTCATGATTTCTCCTATTTGCAATATAAAAGTTTGACGTTTTTCCTTCTCATTTTATAGTAAATAAGGGATAAAATCAAGCCTAGACAGATTGTTTTGACAATTCTAATCTTTTAATACTCTTCGAAAACCTCTTCAAACCAGGTCAGCTTCACCTTGGATTATATATTCGTCAGTCTTATCTACAACCTTAAAGTATTGCTTTGAGCAACCTGCGGTTAGATTCCTAGCTTGCTCTTTGATTTTTATTGAGTATAAGCTTTTCATAATGACTGAAAAACAGTCGAAAATTAACCCAGTTTTAACAGGTAGTAAAAATCCAGATATAGTAAAAAACCAGTATCCAATGATACTGGCTAATGAAAATACATAAATGATCTTATACTCAATAAAAATCAAAGAGCAAACTATGAAGCTAGTCGCAGGCTGTACTTGAGTACGGTAAGGCGACGCTGACGTGGTTTGAATTTAATTTTCGAAGAGTATTAGCTTTTCTTCAACCCACTACAGTTGACAATTAACCTCTTTTTTAGATATTCATTATATAAGAAATCTGCTATTGGTTGAATAATTGCTCTTGCAAGTAGTACAGGTACAGCATTTCCAATTTGTTTATATACTTTGTCAATTTGAGCGTTTCTAGAAATTGGTTTTCCAGATTTTCCAATAGGAGAACCGAAACTAAATTCAAACCAATCTGGGAATGTTTGAATCCGAGCTATTTCTTTGACTGAAAGTCGTCTATTATTTTCTCCATTGAACTGCCATCTGGTGTGATTATCTTCTTTATACTTTGTCATAGGACTGCCACCGGGGTGTTGAGGTGCCTGACGTCCACTTGCTTGAATTGTGAAGCTTTGATCATCCCATGATTTTTTCCTATTTCGAGACATATAGATTGTACTGTATGAACCCTCGAAATATTCACCTGGGTTACTCTCTAAATCACCAATTGCTTCTCGTAATGTTACCCAAGGTCGTTTATTAGAAAATAAGTCTATTTCATTCATTTTACCATGAGTAGGTAAAGGTAATTCATATCGGTATCCATATTTCTTTTCAATTTTTTCTTTATGTACACCAATCAAAAAAACACGTTCTCGAGATTGTGGCACTCCATAATCGCGTGCATTAACTAAATGAGCAGTAACAGTGTACCCTGCACTTGAAAAGTCTTCGATTATCTGTTTTAATACTTCTCCTTGACCAAGAGTCATCATACCTTTTACATTCTCAGCAACAAAGAATGCTGGTTGTGCCTGCATTAGTTCACGAATGAAGTGTATGTATAGAAAGTTTCTATCATCATCAATTAATCTTGGTCCAGCTTCACTAAAACCAGGACATGGGAAACCACCAATTGTTAATTCATTGTTTGGGAAATGAGCAACCTTCCTGATATCTTTTTGATGTTGGATAATAGTAGAGGGGAAATTCATACTATAGGTTTCATTAGCTTCAAGGAACATATCATTCGTATAAATTGTATGAAAAATACTCTCGTGCCTTAGCTGTTGAAATTCCTCTCTATTATTAAAAACTTTTAGAGCTTCTTGTACACCAATGACGGAAGCAAGCCCAGCCAATTCGGTACCTAAGTCTAAACCACCAGCTCCTGAGAATAATGATACAACATTTATTTTATTATCCTGATAATCTACTTGTTGAATTAATTCATAATCAGAAGAATCCTCAATAATTTTACTTGTTTCTTCTTCAATTTTTTTGAATAATACATTCTTAACCTCATTAATAGAAAGGTTTGGTGCAGGTTTGAATTTCCCTCTAGAACGAGTAGTTTCATCTTTTATTATCGTGTTATCCAAATATTATCTCCTAGTTCTATTAGATTTACAAGAAATAGCATACCATAATTATTAAAAAAAGGCCAGTATTTAATACGGATTAGAAATTGTTAAAATATTATTAGGTATACTAATTGGTTGACTATCAAACTTTAAGCTATTTTCTACTGTAGATGAAGCAGAATGTAACCTAAGTGCTACAGTCCAGTTATTATCCATTTCTATAATCAGAGTATTATTACTTGTTGTACCGTCATTTTTCACTTTCCAAGATTTATTGATGAATCTTGTTGGGAGTGAAATAGTAGGTACTAATCCACTTCCAACTCCTAAATTACCATGTAGATTATAGGCATAGACGGTTAAGTTGCGATGTCTCTCGTCCATCACAAATTTATAAAAATCTTTACGACCAACTAGATATTCCATGAATTTTGGAGCTAAATCTGGATAGGTTCTATCAAGTAAGTTGAATTCATTTAAAAAATGAGTTAGTAGAGGTATGTATACATCATTTTCTTTACTTACTCCGTAGTTTGCTAAATCTTTCCAATTAACTTTATTTTTATTAAAATCACTTAGCATTGTGAAAATTGGATTAATAGATTGCCAGTAATTTTGAGAAACTGGATGTCTTGCCCATATCAGTCCAAAATCAATTTTGTTTGATAACCTCTGATGTTTTAGGGCTGTATGATTATGCTTACATGAAATTCCAATTTCGAAATTATCATTCCATAAAATAACATCTCTAACATCGCCTTTTATTCCAAATGAATCAGGAGCTATACTAATGTTAATGACATCACTAGTATTTTGCAACACTGCTTCTAACTTGTAAACTTCTCTACACCCAACGACCGCAGCATTTATTAAATCTAATTGTTCTTCTGGATGTAATGTTAAAAAATCTTTTTCAACATTTTTGAAATTATTATCATTTATGATTTGAGCCCTTCCACCATTGTTACGTAAATATTGACAAAATGAAACTGCAGTAGTGTATTCGAATGCTTTACCTTTGGACATGTTTTTAGATTCCTTTCAAAAAAATAAAAGAAGCTCAAATTAAGAGCTTCTTTTGGCGACACTTTGGCGACAATCCAAATGTATCTATATTATTTAAATACCATTTACAACAACAAAAATGCTGTTAAATCAAGGATTCTTAGCCTAAGTTACTCTTATATATTATTCCCACTCAACTGTTGCAGGTGGTTTACTTGTAATATCGTAGACGATACGGTTAACGTGATCCACTTCGTTTACGATACGTACTGAGATTTTTTGAAGGACTTCCCAAGGAATTTTGGCAAAGTCAGCAGTCATACCATCGATAGAAGTGATAGCACGGATTGCAATCGTGTAGTCATACGTACGACCGTCACCCATAACACCAACTGAACGAACTCCTGTGTTAACAGTGAAGTATTGCCAGATATCGCGGTCAAGACCAGCTTTGGCAATTTCTTCACGGAGGATAGCGTCTGATTCGCGAACTGTTTCAAGTTTTTCTTCAGTTATTTCACCCATGACACGGATCGCAAGTCCTGGTCCTGGGAATGGTTGGCGCCATACGATATGGTCTGGCATACCTAGCTCTGTACCAAGGGCACGAACTTCATCTTTATAGAGATTGTTGAGTGGTTCGATCAATTCAAACTGCATGTCTTCTGGAAGACCACCCACGTTGTGGTGTGACTTGATAGTTTGAGCTGTATCCGTACCAGACTCAATCACGTCTGTGTATAAGGTACCTTGAGCAAGGAATTTCACATCTTTGAGCTTGCTTGCTTCGTCATCAAATACATAGACAAACTCGTTACCGATGATTTTACGTTTTTGTTCAGGGTCAGAAACGCCAGCAAGTTTGTCAAGGAAACGTTTTGCAGCGTCTGCTTTGACGATATTCAAACCAAACTTACCACCAAGCATGTCCATAACTTGGTCCGCTTCTCCTTTACGAAGAAGACCGTGATCCACGAAGATACAGATTAATTGATCGCCAATTGCTTTTTGGAGAAGAACACCAACAACTGAAGAGTCTACCCCACCTGATAGACCAAGAAGGACACGTTTATCACCGACGGTCTCACGGATTTTTTTGATTTGCATGTCAATAAAGTTATCCATTGACCAATCGCCTTTAGCCTTACAAATGTTAAGGGCAAAGTTACGAAGAATGTCATTACCGTATACAGAATGACGAACTTCTGGGTGGAATTGGATGCCGTAAATGTGTTTATCTGGGTTTTCGATGGCTGCGTATGGGCAGTCAGCTGAAGTTCCTGTACGAACAAAGTCAGCAGGAATCTCAGTAACTGCATCACCATGGCTCATCAAAACAGTCTGCTCATCAGGTGTTGATTCAAAAAGCGCTGATGGTGTGTGAGTTAGGGTTGATTGACCATATTCACGATTTCCAGCATCACCTGCGGGAACCACTTTTCCTCCAAGTTTATGGGTCAACAACTGCATACCGTAGCAAATTCCCAAAATTGGAATGCCAAGTTCGAAGATTTCTGGGTCAATATCGAATGATCCATCTTCGTATACAGAGTTTGGACCACCTGAAAGGATGATTCCTACAGGATTGATTTCACGAACTTCAGCAGCTGAAATTTTATGACTCTTTAGCTCTGAAAAAACACCAATCTCACGGATACGGCGTGAAATCAGCTGGTTGTATTGGCTACCATAGTCCAAAACGATGATTTTTTCTACATCTTGCAAATCAGTTGAAATGTTACTCATCTTTTTCCTTTCTCAAAAGAAATATCTTTTTCCAATATTCTATCACAAATAAGGGCGAATTACCAACTAATACTCAATGAAAATAAAAGAGCAAACTAGGAATCTAGCCGTAGGTTGCTCAAAGCACTGCTTTGAGGTTGCAGATAGAGCTGACGTGGTTTGAAGAGATTTTCGAAGAGTATAAACAAGGCGAAGATTGACTTTTTCTAGTTTATTAGGGTACAATAGAGAAAAGATAGAAATGAAGTGAAAATATGCTACCCGCTTATATAAAAATCCATGATCAGATTAAAAAGGATATTGACGAGCACCGTTGGGCTATTGGGGAGAGACTTCCTAGTGAAAGAGATTTGGCTGAACAATTTGAGGTCAGCCGCATGACCCTCCGACAGGCTGTATCTCTATTAGTCGAAGAAGGTGTCTTAGAGCGTCGCGTAGGAAGTGGCACCTTTGTTTCCAGTACTCGGGTACAAGAAAAGATGCGAGGGACAACCAGTTTTACTGAAATTGTCAAATCCCAAGGCAAAGTTCCCTCTAGCCAGCTCATTTCTTACAGAAAAACCATTCCCAATGAGCAAGAAGTTGCCAAGCTAGGAATTTCTCCTACCGAAAATATTATCCGAATGGAACGGGTTCGCTATGCCGACAATGTTCCTCTGGTTTATGAAGTTGCTTCTATTCCTGAAAAATTTATTAAGAACTTTAAAAAAGAAGAAATCACCAGTCATTTCTTCCAAACCCTACAAAAACATGGCTATCGTATTGGCAAATCACAGCAGACTATATATGCTCGCCTTGCTAAGGAAAAAATTGCCCACTATTTGGAAGTTGAAAAAGGACATGCTATCCTTGGGCTGACTCAGGTTTCCTACCTAGAAGATGGGACAGCTTTTGAATATGTAAAAAGTCAATATGTAGGCGAACGTTTTGAATTTTATCTTGAAAATAATTAGATTACTACGCAAAAACTCTCTGTCACGGACGACAAAGAGTCTTTTTATTTTTCTAAGAGCAAATCTTTCAAAGAAATCAGAGTTACAGCAAACAATATCATTGCCATACCAAGAAAATCAATGGGATAAAATTGTTCATTCATAATTAGGAAAGCAAAGAAAACCGCCGAGATTGGCTCAATTGAAGCCAACAAACTTGACTTAACCGGTCCAATCAAACTGGTTCCCTTTAAGAAGGCTGTATAGGCGAAGACAGTTCCAATAAGGATAATCCCTGCAAACGCAAGGAGAAAATCAAGACTAGTTGGGATAGTAGTCTGTAGAACTCCTGTAAAAGGAAGGGCGACTAAACCAGCTATGACCATTCCCACACCAATGACCAAGCTGCTCCCCCACTTCTTAATCAAGGCTATGGGCAAAATGATATAAAGTGCGTAAGTCAGAGCAGAAAAGAGACCCCAGAACAGGCCTGCAGGTGTCATGGATAACTGGTCCAACTGCCCATGAGTTGCAATCAGGAAGGTTCCTCCGATGGCTAATATGATAGAAACAATCTCTCCCAGTGTCGGCGCCACCTTATCCTTGATACAGCTATAAATTAAAATTCCGACAGGACAAACATACTGAAGCACCGTCGCGGTTCCTGCATTGGTTTCCTGAATAGCAGTTAGATAGGCAAATTGATTGAGGAAGAGGCCAATTAGAGCAAAAATAAGAAGAGACAGCAAACTTTTTCTATCCTTTAAAAAGGTCAGCATTCTATCCTTTGCAGTAGCATAAGCCAAGAGCATGAGAATCCCACCAGCGATTAAAAGACGCAAGTTGGTCAAAACTAGAGCCGAAATTCCGTGTGCCATCAGGTATTGGCCACTCGTTCCAGACAAGCCCCAAGCAATCCCAGCCACAACTGTTAATAGAGTCCCTTTTAAACTGTTTGACATGTCTCTCCTTAGTCTTCTTTGCGAATCAAGTCCATCACTTGATTGCGGTCTAAAATCCATTGAGCTCTCTCATCCTTTTCATAGGTACGATTTGATAGGAAAATAGCCGCTTCTTGCTTCTGGCGATTCCACATGATAAAGGTACCTGTATAGCCCGTATGGTCTAGCCAATCTCCTTCCAAATTCCATGCCAAAGAACGTTCCTTGTCATCCAAAGGAGAAAAATTTTGACTCAAATCTCTTGCAAAATCATCTGCTAAATAGTGTTCTAAAAAGATTTGTAAATCCTTTACAGTCGAAAACACACCAGCACTACCTGCATGTCTTCCAAGGAGGCGAGCCTTGGGATCATGTACCAGACCTGCCTCTACACCTCTGACTGTTGGAACAGCAAGCTCAACAGGACCAAACTGAGTTTCCTTCATTTCCCAAGGTTTCCAGACTTGTTCTTGTAAAATCACATCCAAGTCTTGATCAAAGATTCTTTCCAAGATAAAACCTAACAGCAAAAAATGGACATCCGAATAAAGAAAGGCTGGATGATTTCGTCTCTTGAGATGAAACATCGCTTCCTTTAATTCAGAAGATGTTAAAAGGTCTCGATTTGGAATAAACGGATCAAGATCTGTAGCGTGAGTTAAGAGCTGACGAATAGTGATGTCTGGATAATCACTTTCAGGTAAAAAATCGGTTACAGGTCTCTCAATATCTAATTGACCGTTTTCCCACAAGAAGGTAAAAACGGTGCCAACCCCAACAACCTTGCTGACACTAGCTAGGTCATAAACGAGTCCTGCCTCAGTCTGCAAGCCTTGCTCTGGGTCACTCTGACCTAAATAGAACTCCGTCCATTGATTGTCCTTAAAATACGCAAAAGAGGCTCCGGGATAAATCCCTGCCTCGATTTGTTCTTCTATTTTTTTAATAATCTTGGTCCACTTCATACTTTTTCAAACCACAATTCAACATTATTTCTATCTTTACAAAGGAAGAATTTTTCAGACTTAGGAATAAAATATTCGGTAGACTCAAACCTCTTGCGAAGACTGGCTATGTCTAATTCATTGACCAAGAACTTGAGCATAGATAAGTCCCAAGTAACCGTATTATCCACAGTCAAATCCTGCCCCTGAGCTGAGATAAAATCAAGGGATGTCCCAACTTCAGATACTTCCAAGAAACTTTCGACATCAGTTGGGAGGTGTAATTCCATAGAAATCTCAAATTTACTTAAAGAAATTGATTCCAAATCTGTTTGAAATTCAGGTTTTTCTCCTACTTCTACTAGACTTGCTCTATCATCTTCTGCATGAATCAAAATCAAATCATTTTCTGGTGAAAAAATCTCAAAAGCGTAGCCATTTTGACCTTTATATAATTGATGAATCGAATCTGT
>CAUQIP010000028.1:0-21033 GCA_963518235.1 uncultured Streptococcus sp.
ATTTTGTGCGCTCTTTTTTTCGATTCATTTTAGTTACAAAAGCGATGAAATCAAGCATTAGTAAAACCAGTAGAACTTACCCTGACACGGATTTCCACTGGTTTTTCCGATTTTTATCAGACTAACTTCCACTTGGATTAGAGGTGGAACTTAGTTTGGAAATTTAGCTTAAGAACGAGGGTAAAGGTGCTTCCGAGACCGTACTGGCTGGTAACTGTAATTTCTCCACCCAATTGATGGGCCAGTTCACGCGCAATCGCAAGCCCTAAGCCATGACCACCTGTTTTCATATTACGAGAAGTTTCTACACGATAAAGGCGTTTGAAAATATTCTCCAAATCCTCTGGGGCAATTCCCTGCCCCTCATCGGTCACACTGATTGAAAGCTGGTTATTTTCCAGCTTAGCTAGCACTTCCAACTTAGTTCCAGGAGCTGAGTATTTAAAAGCATTATTGACCAGATTTACCAAAATACGAGAAAGTTTGGCATAATCTCCCTCAATCCGGGCAGACTCTGGGATTACCTGCAAATGGACATCTCGCTCTTCCTGCTCAATCAAGAACTGAAATTCACTCATGCACTCAATCAAGAGCTGGTCCAGAAAAATGCTGTCCTTGCTGGTCGTTTCCACCTGATTTCTAGCTGTGTTTAGAGTCAAAAAATTCAACTCTTCAACCAGTTTATTGAGCCTTTCCGTCTGACGCCCAATGGTTGCTAGATAATGGTCCTGTTCTCCTTCCTTGATAACCCCATCCAAAATCCCTTCTACCGTCGCTTGGATCGAAGTAATGGGGGTCTTGATATCATGCGAAAGCTGGGCAATCATCAAGCCCTTTTCTCGTTCGCTTTCTTCCAAGGAATCAAAGGTAGCCTGCAAATCATGGGACATTTCATTGAAAGCTTGACCTAATTGCTGAAATTCTACAGGGCCTTGAACCTCCAGATTTGAGGGGAAGTCCTTGTCTGCTACCCGCTTGGCATGTTCCTTGAGTTTGCTCAACGAAGTAAAGACCGGCGATAGGAGAAAGAGACTAATCCCAGCACCGACAAAACTAGCCATGAGAGTCATCCCCACTAGGAAATAAATCTCACTTTTTTCAATTAGCATTCGCTGGATAGCCCAAAAAACCACGATAATCGTTAGGAGTGTTGAAATGATATACCCCACTAAAATATAACTTTTTAATTTCATTAACTACCTCGTGCTTTCTCAATTTTGTAGCCCAAGCCCCAGACGGTTTTGATGGTCGGTGTTTCTGCACTAGCATGTTTAGCCAACTCCTGTCGAAGAGCATGAATATGAACATTCAAGGTATTAGTGTCATCCACATAGTCTTCCTGCCAGACCTTTTCATAGAGGTCTGTCTTAGAGAAAACCCGCTCTGGATTGCTGGCTAAAAGCCATAGAAGTTCGAAGGATTTGACTGTCAAATCAAGCGCCACATCTCCGACTTGGACCTCATGGCTACCGTGATTCATCCGTAAATCCCCGAGACTGACGACCTCTGTCTCACCTCCACGATGAAGGCGACGCAAGATATTGTGGACACGCAAAACCAGCTCACGAGGGCTAAAGGGCTTGGCAATAAAGTCATCTGCCCCTAAGCTTAGGCCGTAAATCTTGTCCTGCTCGCTAGTCTTAGCCGTGATAAAGAGAAAAGGCTGATCCGGAGATTGATACTGGACCTCGCTAATCAAATCATAACCATCCATCCGAGGCATCATGATATCTGTAATAATCAAATCAATCGTTTTTCGCTTGAAGATTTCCAAGGCCTCTACTCCATCATGGGCCACCAAAACATTATATCCTGCCTGAACCAGATAGCGTTGATGAATATCTGTGATTTCTACCTCGTCGTCAACGAGTAAAATTGTCTTTCCCATCTGTCTCTCCTTTGAAAAAAACAGTGCTATACCACAATAGTATAACACTATTTTAATCGCTTTACGAACATTCTAATCGATATCTGAATTTTTCAAATCCTAGATAGAAGGTCTGTAGCTAGACTAGTCATTTTCCTCTTTTTTAGCTTTCAAACCGAGTCCACCTAGAAGTCCGGCCAAAGCTAATCCAAAGAATCCAATAGTAGCCATTGATGTTTGAGCTTCGCCAGTATATGGAAGCATGTCTTTTTGGTCTTTCATGTGATCAGCCATCATCGGACTTGATACCTTGTTATTAGATGCCATCTTGCCTTCATCAGACATTTTGCTTGGAGTTACCATAGGCTGGCTAGCATTCATGGTTTTGTCCTGCTCTTTGTTAGACATCATCTTATCTTGGCTAGCAGCTGGCATTTTGGATTTCATCTCATTGAGGGACTTATACCCATTCAAGTTGACATCCAAATCTTTTGTCGCTACGAGGTTAGTCAAATCAGCCTTGCCGTCTTTGGCACCATACACCTTGATAGTAGCTTTATAGCTTTGAGTACCATTTTGTTTTAAGAGGTCAAGTAACTCTTTATCTGATTTGCCTTGAGTCCCTGCCAAATCTACTTCATAGAAATAGAGGCCTTTGCCCAATTTCTCTACTGGTGGAAGGGCGGGGTTTTTAGCTGAACCATTGTCTGACCATGGAGCCTTATCTGAGGCCTTCAAGATAAGGCGAGTCAACATACCGTCACCAGCGAAGAATTCATATGGAATGACTTGGTTGACACCGGCTGTGAATGGGCCTGGGAAATTTGCTTTATCCAAGTAAGTAGCTGGAACATCTACTGTGTCTTTGGTGTTGTCGGCTACACCTTTTTGCACTTCAGCTGGGGTAGTTAAGCCGTTCAAGTTGACATCCAAATCCTTAGTCGCTACGAGGTTGCTCAAATCGGCCTTGCCGTCTTTCGCACCGTACACTTTGATAGTTGCTTTATAGCTTTGAGTGCCGTTTTGTTTCAAGAGGTCAAGAAGCTCTTTATCTGATTTACCTTGGGTACCTGCCAAATCCACTTCATAGAAGTAAAGGCCTTTGCCCAATTTTTCTACTGGTGGAAGAGCAGGATTTTTAGCTGAACCATTGTCTGACCATGGAGCCTTATCTGAGGCCTTCAAAATCAGACGAGTCAACATACCGTCACCAGCGAAGAATTCATATGGGATGACTTGGTTGACACCTGCTGTGAATGGACCTGGGAAGTTGGCTTTATCAAGGTAGCTAGCTGGGACATCTACTGTGTCTTTGGTATTGTCAGCCACGCCCTTTTGCACTTCAGCTGGGGTGGTTGCTGGTTGCGCTTCACTTGCTTCACGGTCTTGTCCAGAAACTGTAGCTGCAGGACTTTCCACAGGTTTAACCGCATCTTCTGTTTCTTTCTTAGATTCTGGTTTTGCTTGCACTTCTTCTTTTGGCGCTACCACTTGGTCTTTATCAGCTACATTCACTTTTTCTGGAGAGCTTGCAGTATCCAAGCTTGCTTTAGGTGTTGATTCTGCCTGCTCTGAAGGAAGAGCTGTATCAACTGCTTCTTTGAGAACTTCTACTGGTAAGTCGCTCTTTTCACTCACCGAAGTAGCATCTGGCACAACTTGAGCAGGGGTAGGATTGACTACATCGGCACGTACAGAACTTGGTTGACCAACTAGGACAAAGAAGCCACTGGCCACAACAACTGAGGCAACACCGACACTGAGACGGCGAATAGACCAACGAGTATATCTTTGATTTGGATTGAATTTCATAGGATTCTCCTTAGAGTTTTTCTTTATTTGATGACTCTAGTATAATCTCCTAAAATTAAAAAGGATTAAGAAAAAGTTAAAATTTTTCTTAAATCCCTCTTATAAAATACTTATATTAATTAAATCCATAAACAGACTTGGTGATTTGATAGACGACATTGGAAAGTTTCCGAGCTGGCAAGACTGAATGTTTGGTCAAACGGCTGAGCATGGTCTTACGGATAGCCTGAAAGACCTCTGGATTTTCCTGCTGAATATAGGTCCACAGCTCCCGTTTTTTGGCCAGATGCTCCGTTGTTCCAGCTCGGTTGAGCAGGGCACTGGAAATCACCGTCGTAATCTCAATATGATTCAACAGATATTCTCGCATTTTGGGGTGGCTCACTTGGGACAGATTAAGCTGGTCTACCAAGAGTCGATTGACCTTTAGTTGCTGGTCAATACGCTTAATCATCACTTGCTCATTGACAGACTGGTCCTCACGCCCAATCAAATAACGATAGAAATCAACAGGTAGATAGTACATGGCCTTGACCTGCTGAAGGGGGATAAAGACAAAAAGATTATCGACATAAAAGGTATGCTCAGGCAGTTGGAACTGGCTCGCTCGCAACAAATCTGTCCGATAAATCAGCGAGTGCATCATGATATACTGACCTTTTGAGAAATTTCCGACCTGATCCCAGCCAAAAATCTGCTGGACAGGCAAGACTGACTCATAACTCATACTCTTCTTACGAGACTGGCCTTCCTTTTCATAGACAAAATTGGTCACAAAGGCATCCACCTCTTGCCCCTCACTCTCTAGTTCCTGCAAGGTTTCCAAAATTTTCAGGTAAGCACGGGGATCCACCCAGTCATCACTATCAACCACTTTAAAATAACGCCCAGAAGCCTCTGCCAAGCCACGATTGACCGCACCGCCATGGCCTTTATTTTCCTGATAAATAGCTCTAACGATGCTAGGATACTTGCTGGCTAAACGCTCAGCGATTTCCTGAGTTTGGTCCTGAGAACCGTCATTGATAATCAAAATCTCAACTTGCTCACCACCAATCACTAGCGACTCCACGCAGTAATGAAGATAGGCCGCAGCATTATAGCTAGGAATGGCGATAGACAATAACTTCATAATCTACTCCTTTAGGGGACTGATTTTTTCTTATACTCTTCGAAAATCTCTTCAAACCGCGTCAACGTCTCCTTGCCGTAGGTATGGTTACTGACTTCGTCAGTTCTATCCACAACCTCAAAACAGTGTTTTGAGCTGACTTCGTCAGTTCTATCCACAACCTCAAAACAGTGTTTTGAGCAGCCTGCAGCTAGTTTCCTAGTTTGCTAGTTTGCTCTTTGATTTTCATTGAGTATTACTCTCTCTTGTCACTTCTTTCTATTTTACCATAAAGTCCAGCTTCTGAAGGACTTTTATTAGAATATAGTTAATTGAAACAAGAACAAGACAAAAGAGCCTCAAAAAAAGTATTACAACTTGGTAATACCTTTTTGAGGTGCTTTTTGATATGAGCCCATGTTTTCTTAATAGGATGGTACTCAGGTGAGTAGGGAGGAAGTGGTAAAAGTTTATGCCTAAATTCTTCACATAAGAGCTCTAGCTTACCCATTCTATGGAATCTTGCATTATCCATAATAATAACTGATGGTGTGTTTAATGTTGGTAAGAGGAACTTCTGAAACCAAGCTTCAAAAAAGTCGCTCGTCATCGTCTCTTCGTAAGTCATTGGAGCGATTAACTCACCATTTGTTAGCCCTGCAACCAAAGAAATCCTCTGATATATTCTTCCAGATACTTTACCTCTTATTATCTGACCTTTTAATGAGCGACCATATTCTCGATAAAAATAAGTATCAAATCCTGTTTCATCAATATAAACAGGTGCTAAGTACTTCTCTAAAACAATAAGGTAAACTTTTGAGTGCTTTGAAACGTTGATATAATCGTATTGATTAACATTTTGAGGCAACCGACCTTGTCAGGTTGTAGCCACATTTGTAAGCGGCTAAAGTCGCAACAACTGTGTCAATTGCACCAATTAAGTAAGAAAGTATAAAAAGAACACCCCGAAAGGTGCTCTGTATAAGTATAGTAATTCTTTCGAATTAACGTTTACTAAATTGTGATGCTTTACGATTTTTCTTAAGACCTGGTTGGGGCATCACTTATTTCATCTAATTTCAAAGTGCTTTCAAACCAATGTTTTCATAAGTTTTCAAAAAATAAAATTTCAACTAATTTCAATCACTTTCATTAAAATAAGGTAAACTTTCATAAAAAAATAAGCAAAAATCGAACCAGAATATCAAAAGTTTCCCTTATATAAAATTTTTCCATATATACTAATTTGTTTCCATTCATTAGAAAAGAGAACCACTGCTCTCTTTCTTTTTATCTATTATATTTTCGTTTCCCTACCAAAGCGAGAAGACCAAGACTTGCCCCAAGTAATGATAGGAGATTCGATTCTTTCATTCCAGTGTTTGGAAGTTGTTTCTTAGATTCTGCTTTTGCATTTGTAGCCTGTGCAGGAGCTTGATATGTTTTATCGTCTTTAGTTCCTACCGTTACTTTCTCTGCTTTGTAATCCACAACATTCCCTTTACCATCTACAACTGGTACTGGTTTATACCCCAAGGATTCAAGCTCTTTACGTTTTACTTCAAGGTCAGCCAAACGTTTAGCTTCTACTTGTGCACTATACAAGGCAAAGAGTTTGTCATAATTCTCTTGGTCGAGTTTCTGTTCTTTCAACAACTCGTCAAGGATAGCTTGTGCCTCTTTCAAAGCAGTTACTTTCTCTTTAAGAGTAGTTTCTTTTTCAGAAAGGACTTTCTTAGCTTTAGCAAGGTTAGGCTCTGCATTGAGCAAGTTTTCAAGGTCAGCCTTGGCTTGTTCAAGCTTCTTATTAGCTTGTGCTACTTTGTCTTTAGCAAGGTCAAGATTGTTTTCAGCAGTCTGTACTAATGCTTTGAGTTCAGCCAATTTATCTTGTTCAGTTGCTAGGTTGTTTTTAGTGTTAGTAAGGTTACGTTCTTTTTGAGCAAGGACATTCTTAGCATTAGTAAGATTTTCTTGTTTGACTTTCACATCAGCAGTTAGATCAGCTAGTGCTTTCTTTGCATTTTCTAGGCGCGTATTAGCATTAGCAAGGGTGTCTTGTGCCTTTTCAAGATTGCTTTGAGCAGTCGGTGTTTTCAAAGGTGTGTCTTTAATAGCATCCAATCGTTTTTGAATTGTTTCCTGCTCACCTTTAGCTCTGATATTTGCAATCGAAGCACTTGTCTTCTCACGCTGTGCCTGAGAGTTTTCAGTCTGAGCATTTAATAAGGCATAATTTGCGGCATTATAGGCTTTTACAATACTTTCTGATGTATTATTGTTAGGTACTTCAGTCTTGTCCAACTTGTTTCCAGTAACTCGATTATCAGAAACTGATAGGAAGTGGGCGCTTGTACGTCCAGTATTACTAGATAGTCCTAATGCAAAATAATCTTTGCTTGCACCTTTGCTAATCAAGCCCGTAACACTTCGAGCATGTCCCCACTCCCAACCATTAAATAGCAAGTCAGAAATACTTTCATAAACCCATTTTTTAGCATCGTCCATTGTATGAATTTTATCACCATTATTGCTACTATTGAGGTTTTCAAGAGATTGGTGGGTATCATCTTTATATGTAGGCAATCCATACTTACGAGCTACATTATTTACTGCTTTGTTATCATGACCTTTTCCGAATCCCCAATCATCAGCTACGTAACCGTCAGTCACTTCGTCAGCAACCTGAAGCATGCCTTTTGTTACAATAGTCTTAGGTGTTCCAAAGCGCTCACGGATTTGGTTAAGTAGATCACTCGCAAATAGAGAAAGCTCTGTCATTTGTTCGGTTGTCAAGTTATTAACATCAACACTGATAGCTTTATCATTGGCATTTTCTTTGAATTTATTCAAATTCAAATTTTCTTGGTTGACCGATTTTAAGATAGACTCTACTTTCTCTCTATGTTCTTTCCACTTAGCACGTTCATTCAAAATGTTATAAGGATTATTTACATAGGATTTCAAAGCATTAACATATTCATTAGTAACTTGGAAAGTGTTAATTGATTTATAACTACTTTCAGCCCTAGTAAATGTGTCCTGTGCTTGGTCAAGAGCAGTTTGTGTCTGACTTGCTTTATTTGTTGCGTTTGTCAAAGCAGTTTGAGTGCTTGCTACTACCTTACTAGCTTCTGTCAACTCTTTCTGAGCGCTTGAAATTGCATCTGCACGTTTCTTGTCGTCTGACTTAGCTAGTTCCAAGACCTTCTCTGCACTTGTCAACTGTTCCTGTGCTTGTTTTTGGAAAGTCTCAGCGTTTTCCTTTTCTTCGACAACTTTCGCTTGTCCTGTACCGTCAAGGATAGCTTGTGCGTTATCTACATTAGTCTGTGCGTCCTTAACTTCTTTTTCAGCACTTGCTACCTTATCCTCAGACTTCTTAACTACGTTTTCTTGGTCTGCGACAACTTCTTTTGCTTTAGCAAGGTCATTTTTAGCATTTTTCTCTTGCTTTTCTGCATCAGATTTACCATTTTCAGCACTAGCAACTTCTTGTTTTTGCTTTTCAATGTTTTCTGGTGTAGCTTTATCCTTGATTTCTTGTGCCTTATCTACTTCTGACTGAGCATTATTCTTTTCAGTCTGTGCTTGGTCTTTTTCAGTCTGTGCTTGGTCTTTCTTAGCTTGTGCTTCTTCTACTGCTTGGGTAGATTTATCAAGTTTATCCTTGGCTTCGTCAACTTGACCTTTTGTGACTTCCTTAGTAGGAACTTTTACTTCAGTTTTCTTAGGCGCTTCTTTCTCTACCAAAGCTGGTTCGGTTTGAGCAGTTGTAGGTAATGGAAGCTCCACTGTATCTGCTTGAGCAGTTCCGATTGTTCCGACAAGACCAGTGGCTGCGATGGCAGAAATAACTGCACCCGTATACAATTTTTTAGCAGTACCATGACTATTTTCCGTAGTTTTTGACATCTATAAACTCCTTTGTACAATGCCCTATGCATTTTATTAAATATAGTACTATTCTACCATACTTTTCTCGTTTTTGGATAGTTTATTATACTTATTTTTCAAGAAAATAGATAGTAAAATGGTACATAGTATGGAATATAATAAATTACAAAAGCATATCGCATTTCGAATACGTGAATGCAGAAAAGACCAAGGTTTAAGTCAGGAAAAATTATCTGAAATAGCTGGGTTAGGTGTTAAAGCGATTCAAAATATAGAAAACATGAAGTATGATTTTAAGATAAAAACTCTTGAATCCGTAATCAAAGCCCTAAATCTAACGGTCGAGGAGTTCTTCAATCTACAATCATTTGAATCAGATCGAGAAGATTCTTCTGAAGTACTTTTTGAAAACTTAATAAAATTACCCAAAGATAAGCAAGGAAAAATTATATCTTCATTTAATGAGATTGTAAAGAATATCAAATAAACCCAGCCAAAATAAATTTTGGTTGGGTTTATAGTAGATTGAAATAAGATTTGAACAAATCAATTAGAAAAGTTAAATTAATTTCTAAAAATGTTTTAGCAGCCGTGGTGTACTATTTTGCTTTCAATCCACTAGTGAATGGTAGTTGGATGACAGTCAAATTCAGCAGCTATTTCAGTCAAATAAGCGTCTGGATTGTCAGTAAGATAGTTTTTAAGTCTATCTCTATCAACTTTTCTTGGTTCTGTTCCTTTTACTTGATGGTTTAGCTCTCCTGTTTTCTCTTTTAGCTTTAGCCAGCCATAAATGGTATTACGTGAGATTTGGAAAATGTGTGATGCTTCTGTTATACTACCTGTTCGCTCACAATAAGAGAGAACTTTTCTACGAAAATCTATTGAATATGCCATAAGAAGGTTATACCACATCATGTACTATTTTTGGTTCAGTTTACTATATAAGGATTTCTACCTCTATTTGCTATTTTGAACATCAAAAAAGAGGGGATTCCCCTCCTTAGGAATTTAGTTCTGCCAAGTCATCTAGATACTGGTTGTTAATGACTGCTAAAATATAGGCATCTGCCTTTAAAAGGTCATTAGGACCAAACTGGACATCCAGCGGTGAATTTTCTTGTTCACGAAATCCTAGGACATTGAGATTGTATTTGCCACGTAGATTTAGCTGGCTCAGACTTTGACCTTCCCAAACACTCGGAATTTTCATCTCCACGATAGACACATTTTTATCCAACTGAAAGACATCAACATTATTATGAAAGAGAATAGTCTGCGCTAGGGACTGCCCCATTTCATACTCAGGTGAGATCACCGAGTCGGCACCGATTTTTTCCAGCACCTTCTTAGCTGTCTGGCTTTTGACCTTGGCAATAACCCTTGGCACTCCTAAACTCTTACAATGCATGACTGCAAGCACACTCGATTCCAGATTTTCCCCTGTTGCCACTACAACCGTATCACAGGTATCAATTCCTGCGGTTCTGAGGAGTTCCTCATCTGTAATATCGCCAACTACACCACGCGCCAAAACTGGCTCAAATTGATTGATGTGCTCGGCGTGATCATCAATGGCAATGATATTCATATCTTGCTTGGCAAGGGCCGTCAGGACACTACTCCCGAAAATCCCCAAACCTAAAATTCCAATCGTACGATCTGACATCGTTCTTCCTTTCTTATCCAATACTAATATCTGCTTTCATATACTGAATCAAATCTTTCTTATCAGGCTGGTAATCCGCTAGACTAACCAGCAAGGTCAAGGGACCGATACGGCCAATAAACATGAGCGCCATGACAATGCTGAGGGCTAGCTTGCCCAATTCTGGTGTCAGATTTGCCGTTACCCCAACTGTCGCAAGGGCTGAAATGGTCTCAAACATAAGGTAGATAAATCGCGGTGTTCCTTCTGCCGTAATTCCCAACAACATCAAGCCCAACAAGAAGGTCATCAAAAAGATAATAAAGACACTAAAGGATTTTTGGACTGTGCGAGCCTCAATGGTTCTCTGCGCAACATTGGCATGAGGTAAGCCCAGCAATTCACTACGCGCAAAAACCAACAAGACAAAGAAAGTCGTAATCTTGAGCCCCCCAGCCGTCCCTCCAGGTGCTCCACCGAGAAACATCTGTAGGATATAGATAAACAAGGTCACAGGCCGAGCTTGGGTATAGTCAATAGAAGCAAAGCCGGCCGTTCTCATGCTGACAGTTTGGAAAAAGCTAACCAGCACTTTCTCTGGAACACTGAGATTGCCAATGGTTCCTGGATTGTGCCACTCCGTAAAGAGTGTGGATACTGTCCCAAACAGCAAAATCCCTGCAGTCAAGAAAAGGACCAACTTGGTGTGGAAACGCAGACGGCGTTTTTTCTTCTTGTCAAACTGGGTTGCCAAGTCAAACCAAACCATAAAGCCGAGACCACCCGTGATAATCAAGCCAGCAATGACAAGATTGATCAAGGGATCCGTCTGAAAAGCCACTAAACTGCTACTGCCGAAATTATCAAAACCAGCATTACAAAAGGCTGAAATAGCTAAAAAGATAGAGGTAAAAATGCCTCGTCCCCAGCCAAACTCAGGAATAAAACGGAAACTTAGTAGAAAGGCACCCAAACCCTCCACCAGAAAAGTCGTCAAAAAGATGGAACGCATAAAAGACTTCAAAGACTTACTTTCCCCATAACTAAAACTCTCCTGAATGGTTTCACGACTGCGAAGACTAAGCTTTTGCTTCCCCTGAATGTAAAAGACCCCGATAAAGGTCATGAGCCCCAGACCACCGATCTGTATCAAGAGCATACAAATCAACTGACCCCAGACATTATAGGTAGTAGCCACTGGTTGCGTAAAAAGGCCAGTCACACAGACCATGGACACCGTCGTAAAAAGATGGTCAAAATAAGTAGCCTGCGAACCACTTGCCTGAACAAAAGGCAAACTCAAAAGAAGAGAGCCTATAAAGATAACTCCAGCGAAACTCAGAAAAATCCGACGAGCTGGCGAAAGTCCGCCCAAGGCTCTTTCAATTTTTTTCACAAATAATTTGAATAACATACATCCATTGTACCATAAAAAGTAGGAGAGTAGCTAGAACTGAGAGGCTATCTCAAGACAGAGTTCCAAGGCCTTCTCGAAAGCTTCTGAACCCCAGTCACGACTATCGTACTGGTCCAAGTCTGCTAAGGAATCAGCTGTGAACAGCAACTCTCCCCAGAGAACCCCACGCAGTTGGGCTACTGCCGCAAGCGCAGAACACTCCATCTCCACAACAGCACAGCCTTCTTCCTTACGATAAGCTACCTTTTCAGCCGTTTCTCTGTAAAAACCGTCTGTCGTCCAGGTCATGACTTCTTCATAAGGAATTCCTCTGGCTTCCAAAACGTGCTCAATAGCAACAATAGCCTCTGGCTGCATTTCCATATAACGAGAAGGTGCTACATAGTGGTAACTAGCTCCTTCGTCTCGTAGAGCCCGAACAGGGACTAGAAAGGCATTTTCCTCTATATCAGCCAGCACACCACAGGTACCAGTAGAGATAATCTGCTCCACACCATAGCCAATCAACCAATCCATAAACTGGGCTGCTGGAGCTGAACCGACAGGAGACTGAGCCAGACAAATCTCCTCGCCCTTGTAATTGATAACATAGACTGGATAGGACTTGGTAGCAGAAACAAATTCGCCAACACAGTCCGCCCCTACTTCCCTCGCATAGCGGTCAATCTCCTCACCTAAAAAAGCATAGACACACTTCTTGGGCAAGTGCAAGTCCAGCCCCTCGTGATCAGGCATGATGACCGCCTGAGGATTGTCATCAAACTCTAAAATAGGAATCGCATGTTTCTGAATCATAACTCACCTCCTCTAATTTTGTACTATTGTATCAAAAGCTGACCGAGTGTCAAGGAGGAAGCTGAGGAACTGAGGAGAAAAAAGCACCCCAGTTTCAACACCTGATATGATGCGTTATTTTAATTTTAAAGACTTTTTGACCAGCTTTTTTTATTTCACAACAAGTTCATAACGTGTCTTACTGGTGAAGGTTTGACCGGCTTTGAGAATGACTTGGTCTTTGAGGTCACTGTGAATGGCATCTGGTAAAGCTTGCGCTTCAAGGGCAATCCCATTGTGCTGTACCATTGGCTGACCTCCTATGATAACACTCTCATCCACAAAGTTTGCTGTGTAGACCACAAAGCAAGGAGCCTCTGTCTTGAAGAGCAGGAAGCGACCTGAATTTTGGTCATAAAGGAAACCAGCATTGTCATGACCTGCAGGAAGGGCAAATGGATGATCCAAACCTGATACCAGCTGGATTTGCTCATCTTCTTCTGCAAAGATATCCTTCAACAAGGCACCATTGTAGATGTGTTTGACCACATCACGAGTAGCATCTGGAGTTTTGGCAGGAACACCGTCGGGAGCGATTGGATAAATGCCCTCAGTATTTAACTGGAAGACATGGCGATCAATCGTCTGCGTGAAATCACCAGACAAGTTGAAATAACTGTGGTTGGTTGGATTGACCAGCGTATCCTGATCGGTTGTTACCTTGTAGCTGATTTCATAGGCACCAGTTTCTTCCAAGTGATAACTGATCCAAATCTTAAGATTTGCAGGAAATCCTCCTGTTCCATCTGTACGCTCTGTGTAGAGGGTCAAACCATGGTCGCTCACTTCAACCAATTCAAACAAGCTCGAATCCCAACCTGTTGAGCCACTGTGGTTACAGTTGCTAGCATTGTTGACCTCAAGGTCATAGGTCTTGCCATTAAGCTCAAAGGTCGCACCTGCGATACGACCTGCCACAGGACCTACACTTGCTCCATGCTTGGGGCTATTGCCTACATAGCTGTCAAAATCATCAAATCCCAAGATAACATTGGCAAAATTTCCAGCCTTGTCAGGTGTGACATAGCGCAAGATGGTCGCACCATAAGTCATAACCTCAAGCTGGTAGCCACCGTCCGTCTCAAAGCGATAGGCCAAGACGTCCTTGCCCTCAACATTTCCAAATACACGCTCTGTATATGCTTTCATTCTGTTCTCCTTTTACTATTTCTCTCAAGCAAACAAACCATAGAAAGCGTACTGACAATCTATGGTTTATCTGATAATTTACAAATCCTCTTGTCAAAAATTCATAAACACTGTCTTATACTCAATGAAAATCAAAGAGCAAACTAGGAAGCTAGCCACAGGCTGTACTTGAGTACGGCAAGGCGACGCTGACGTGGTTTGAATTTGATTTTCGAAGAGTCTTACTTTTGATATTCGTGGATGATAACACCTTGTACCACACGGTTTACGGTACCTGTAGGAGACGGTGTATCTGGTTTATTTTCTACCTTGAGTGAAGTCAATAGGGCAAAGAGTTGGGCATAAACAATGTAAGGAAAGACACGGTAAATATCATTCAAGACACCGCCACAACCAAGGGCCACTTCTTTGACATTTTCAAGACCAAAGGCTTGATCACTCAAAAGCACAACACGACGAGCAATCTGGTCACCAGCAACTTCACGAACCAAGTCCAAGTCGTACTTACGAGTGTAGTCTGTCGTTGTACCAAAGACCAAAACAACTGTATCTTCGTTGATAAGAGATTTTGGACCGTGACGGAAGCCGACTGGGCTTTCATACATAGTCGCAACTTGACCAGCAGTCAGTTCCAAAATCTTGAGCTGAGCTTCATGAGCAAGTCCAAAGAAAGGACCCGCACCAAGGTAGATGACACGGTTAAAGTCTAAATCAACAAGCTCTTTGACATCTTCTGCATTGTCTAAAACTTTACGTGCAAGACTAGATACAACTTCAAAACGTTCAGCTTTCACAGCAAATTCTGTAGAATCAAAGACCAAGAGAGCCGTCAACATCATAGACGTAAAGCTAGAAGTCATGGCAAATCCAGCGTCATTAGAGGCAGCTGGTTGCAAAAGCAAGAGATTGCGGTCATCGCCATGAGCTTGAAGAGCCAATTTCCCATCTGCTGCGCAAGTAATCGTCACTTGATAAAGCTCATCCACCAAGGCTTTTGCCAAATCAACAGTCGCCACACTTTCAGGCGAGTTCCCACTACGAGCAAAAGATACAAGGACAGTCGCCACATCTTTTTTCAAATAAGTTTCTGGATTGGCAACGATATCTGTTGTCGCAATGGCATTGAAATTCCATTTGCGTTCGTCATAGACTTCCTTAAAGTAAGGTACCAAGGTATCTCCCACATAAGCAGAAGTCCCAGCACCTGTCAAGATAACCTTGATATAGTCATATTTATCCGCAATTCCTTGTAGAAAGGCTGCAATTTCTTCACGTTTTGCTTGATAAGATTCAAAAGCTTCTTTCCAAACATCAGGCTGTTGGTAGATTTCACGTGTAGTAATTTCTGCACCCAATTCAAGCAAGTCTTCTTTTGTATAATGTAACATTGAGTTCCTCTTTTTCTATTAAATATGGGAATGGGAGTAAGCCCCATTCCCATGTATATTCTATATAAAATGCTCTAACGATTTTCACGTTGTCACATCTTATACTCAATGAAAATCAAAGAGCAAACTAGGAAGCTAGCAGCAGGTTGCTCAAAGCACTGCTTTGAGGTTGCAGATAGAACTGACGAAGTCAGTAACATATACCTACGGCAAGGCTATACTAGTATGGTTTAAAGAGATTTTCGAAGAGCATTATTCATCTTCGTCATCATCGAAGCCCGCTAACAAGTCATTAACTTTCACAATGCTTTCTGCAGCACGGCTCTTATAGTCCGCATCTGCGCCTGTAAGGCTCGCATTGATGAATTCAATCACCATTGGAAGATTCATCCCTGCGTAAAGTTCGATGTCACGACCTTCCATAATCAAACGGCTTACCACGTTACATGGTGTTCCACCGAGAAGATCCGCAAAGACTAGGAAATCATCTAATCCTTCAATAGCAGCTTCAAATTTTGCAGTAAATTCTTCTGGGCCATCTTCTGGAAGAAGAGCCACTGCATGAATGTTGTCTTGTGGACCCATGATCATTTCAGTGCTACCTTTAAGTTCTTCACAGAAGCGACCATGACTCACCAAAATTAATGATTTAGCCATAAATTATGCGCCCATTCCAAGTACAAATTTACCAAAGGCAGAAAGAGCCAAAGCAAGTACGATAATAATACCGATAGCTTTAGTAGAGTTCATACCTTTCTTACCAAGCAACCAGAAGATAAAGGCAGTAAAGATTGCTGGAAGCAAACGTGGGAAGATTTGGTTCAAGATGTCTTGGAAGTCGATCATCTTTTCACCGATTGGCAATTTATAAGAAATTTCAAAGTTGATCATTGTTGCTACAAGAGCACCCATCATGAAGACACCAAGTACAGATGCAGCGTCAATCAAAGCTGTCAAAGTACTTTGCATGTTGTTGATAAGGTTAACCCCTTCTTTGTAGGCAAATTCCAACTGTTTCCAACGGAAGATGTCATACGCTACTGCAACTGCAATCCAAAGGAAGATACCCCAAGGTTGGCCAGCGATAGCCATAGTTGCTGCGATTGACCCCATGATAGCAGGTACAAGTGAACCAAAGATTGTATCTCCAAGAGGAGCGAATGGTCCCATCAAACCTGTCTTGATACCGTTAACGGCATCTTTTGAACCTACACCATCTTTTTCTTCCATGGCAAGGTCAAAACCAGCGATAATGGTGTGGAAGAATGGTGAAGTATTGAAGAATTGAGTATGAACTTTCATCATTTCTTTCAATTCAGGAGTTCCATCCCCATACATTTTACGCAATTGAGGCAAGATCATGTAAAGGTAACCAGAAGCTTGCATACGTTCGTAGTTCCAACCCAATTGGAAAGTAAACAAGCTACGTTTGTTGATTTGATTAAAATCTTCTTTTGTAAGTTTGTAATTAGAATTCGTCATCTTCGATTTCCCCACTTTCTGATAGTGTAGAAGGTGCTGCTACAGCTACTTTTTGGCTATTTTTGAAGTGAAGCACTGCAAGGAAGATACCTACGATAGAGATACCAATCATAGACAAACCTTTAAAGTTGTTCACGAAACCAATTTTTTCAGCCACATCTTTAGGTAGAGTACCTACGATACCAGCAACAGCGCCACCAAGACCTGTTACATATGAGTAAAGAACAGTCAACATAGCTGTCAAACCGAATCCCATAGCAAGGTAGTGAAGGTTACGTTTAACTGGAAGGTAACGAAGCAAGATTGCAAATCCAAGACCTGGAAGCATACGTCCTGCAAGTGTCAAACCATCTGCAACCCATTGGTATTCTTTAACAAAGTCTACGACTGATTGTACAAAGGCACCACCAAAGGCAAGGGCAAAGAAGACTGGAAGGGCGCGAGATAAAGCCCAAGGAATCGCACCAAGTAGGTAGTTACGTTCGATTCCTTTGTAGTCAAAGCGTTCGATCGCAGCATCCACACGGTGAGCGAAGAAGGTAGTAGTCATACGTCCAAGAACGTCGAAGTAAGTCAAGAGAGCTGCTACTGGCACAGCGATTGTTGTAATCGCAAGTGCTGTATCAATTCCTTGTGAAACAGAGAAGGCTGTCGCAAGAACCGCACCAGAAGTTGCGTCGATACGAGAAGCACCACCGAAGGTACCAACCCCAAGAACGAACAGTTGCAAGTTACCACCGATAAGCAGACCAGTAGTCACATCTCCCATGATTAAACCAGTAATGAAACCAGCAAATACAGGGGAACCTGCAGATGAAACGATCGTCAACTCATCACAGATTTGATAAGCTGAGTACAAAGTGAGAAGTAAAATTTGCCACCATTGTATCATAACAATGACCTCCTAAAAATTTTTTCCTATTTTAATAAGCTCAAAAAGTCTGAAACTGGATCATTTGGAACCATTTGAGCAGTAAGTTTAACACCTTTTTCTGCTAGTTTGTGGAAATCTTCCACATCCTTGTCTACTACGTTGATAGAACGTGTAATAGAACGAGTTTCTGGTGTTTGAGACATATTCCCAACATTAAGGGTTTCAAGTGGTACACCTGCTTCTACCAAACCAAGGAAGCGGTCTGGTTTACGAGCCACGATAAAGAGACGTTGGCTATCGTATTTACCAGCAAGAATATTGGCTGCCGCTTTTTCAATTGGCAAAATACTCAATTTCACACCTGGTGGTGTCGCTAGTTTCAAACCACTCTTTTCAACGTCGTTGTTGACAACTTCGTCATCTACAACCATAATACGTGAAACATTTAGTTTTCCAGCCCAAAGATTGGCTACTTGTCCGTGGATCAAACGTCCATCGATACGGCATCCTACAATTGTCATAAGTTTTCCCCCTTTATGTGTTTTAGTGTAGGTTTACGAGTTAAATGAATCTCTTCTTTATATTCACCTTCTGTTTCAAAGATAATGATGCGGTTGGCACCTTCCTTGAGATAGCTATGAGGAATATAAAGCGAGAGTGTTGGGCCAACGTTCCAAAAACGTCCTAGATTCTGCCCATTGACAAAGGCAACTCCCTTACCAAACTCAGATAAGTCTAGGTAAGTATCTTTCGGCTCCTCGACTGTAAAGTCATAAGCGTAAAAGGCTGGTTGTCCTTCTGTCCATCCTTTTGAAAAATCAATTTTCTCAGGATTATCTAGTGGGAGTGGATAGTGTTTCCAGTTTAGTAAGAAGTGCAAGTCCTTACAAACCCCTGTCCGAATTCCCTTACGTTGCGTATCTGCTAAGAACTTATGTCCATAGTTGACACGCCCCATATTTTCTACCAAGATATCCAATCTAGACAGCGCTTTCTTTTCACCTTGATAAAAAATATCTTCCCCAATCTCTGTCTGATATTGGGTTTCAACCCACTGACCATCGACATAAAGCTGGGCCCTATCTCGACCATCAATGATACGAAGTCTTTCTTCTTCTGCATCCCAGTTTGTTTCTGTTCGATAGAGTAGATAGCCATAACTTTGTCCCAACTCCTCCATCTTTTGAGGATAAAGGCTTTCTACTGGACTAGATAAGCTATCCAAGGTTTCAAACAAGGAAACTTTTTCAACTAGTGGAATAGCATTCACTTTCATACTTTCCTTATAGAGCGGTTCCAACTGCGGATACTCTGGGAAATGTGTCGCCATCATCTTCTTGACTGCCAGATATTTGGCAGTTGGATTTCCTTCTTCATCCAGAAGGGCATCGTAATCATAAGATGTAACTTGTGGCAAGTCCAAGGTCCCTCGAGCCGAGCAACCATTCATGAAACCAAAGTTTGTACCACCATGGAACATGTAGAGATTGATGGAGCCTTGCTCCAATACCTCTCGAACTGCATCTGCCAATTCTTTTGGATCCCGTGTGATAATCGGTTCTTTCCAGCGATTGAACCAGCCATCCCAGAACTCCATACACATGAGCGGCCATTTCTTACCATGCTCATCAAAGAATTCCTGCATCTGTGAAAAGTTGTAAGGTGCCTTAGAACCAAAGTTGCCTGTTACAAAGAGGTCATCTTCAATTAAGGTTCCCGCTTTCAGAGTAGCTCTCCAAGGTCCATCTGATGTAAAGAGGGGACAGGTTACGCCACGATCTTCCATCAACTGCCGAATGGCTCTCAGATAAGCCTTATCTTCTCCATAAGAACCATACTCATTTTCAACCTGCATCATGAGGATATTGCCACCATTGTCCAATAAATGTGGAACCAATCTTGGCAATAATTGATCATAGTAACGACCAACTGCCTCGATATATGCTGGGTCGGATGAGCGAATTCGCATATTCTTGGTTAAAAGCCAAGCTGGTAAGCCACCGAATTCCCACTCCGCACAGATAAATGGTGACGGACGTACAATAGCATAGAGACCTAAATCTTGTGCTGTTTGGAGAAATCTCTCCAAATCCAGAGCTCCTTCAAAGTTAAACTCACCCTCACGGGGTTCGTGTAGATTCCAAGCAACGTAAGTCTCTACCGTGTTAAAACCAAGAGCCTTCAAATTATAGAGCGAATGATACCAATCTTCTGGAGGAATCCTAAAATAATGAATGGCGCCGGACAAAATCTTGAACGGTTCCCCATCTAAATAGAAATCGTCCCTAATCTCAAATCGTGTCATTTTACTACCTTCTGACAATTAAAGTTTACGCTTTCATTTGTTGATATAGTAACTATATCTCAATATTTTGCATTTGTCAATAGGTTTTCACAATTTTTTTCATTTTTAACTAACTTTTACACAAAAAACTTATAAAAATCTCTAATTTATAACAATAGCATCCTTTAAAAACCATGTATAAAAATGTATGTTTTTCTATTAATTTCGATGTAAATTAACCTTATACCCTATTATTCTAATTTTTTTATTCAAAAGACTACTATTCTTTCCGTTTTTATGGTAAAATCTTTAACGGAAAAGGAAAATCGAGGTGAAAACATGGCAATTCCAAAGTATCAATATATTAAAGATGAGTTAAAGAACAAAATCATTTCTGGTCAATTTGCCAGTGGAGATAAATTCTACACTGAAGCTGAATTGATTGCAATGTATGATGTAAGTTCTATAACCGTTGTCCGCGCCTTAAACGATCTTGCCAAAGATGGCTATATTGTCCGTCAACAAGGAAAGGGTACATTCGTTTCACGCGCACGCAAACACAAACTCGTAGAGTTTTCAGATGTAGAAGTTTTTGAAACTAAAGATGATAAAGTTACTGTCCTTTCTATTGAACGTGGCAACAAATTAAACTACTTAGAAAAACTTGGACTACGTGGTGACCAGTTCTACTACAAGATTGAACGTGTACGCGAAACAAATGGTGTCGTATACATCTACCACACATCTTACATTCCAGAACAATACATCAACGCAAATTATCCAAATCTTGAATATTATAGTTCTATCTATAACCGTTTCAAATCAGATTACCACATTCACATGAATGATGAACATTTTGAAGAAATCAATGAAATCACATTTCCAACTCCAGAACATGCGGCTTCGGCCCTCGGAGTCGATGAGCAATTCCCAACAGTTTTACAAACCAAGACTACTAGGCTAGAATCTACTGGCCAAGTTCTCGCATACAGCGAAACTTATAAACGAGCGGATTATTATAAAATCAAATTCATTTCATGTGACCGTGATCATTAAGATGAAAGCCTGAGCCTTGCTTGGGCTTTTTCTATGTATTATAGCACGAAAAAACGACTATAAAAACGCTGTTAAATATATTTATTTGTAGCATTTTTACTAAAAATAAGTTAAAAATTACTGATTTTTCCTTGATTTTACCTCCCCATATAAATTGGGTAAATTCCCAAACTAAGTTCCACCGCTAGTAGAAGTGGAAGTTAGTCTGATA
>CAUQIP010000029.1:0-20958 GCA_963518235.1 uncultured Streptococcus sp.
ATACCCAGAAGAAGATGATGTCGTAACCTGTTACCAAGGTTGAAGTTGGGAAGTAACGTTTAAAGTCTTCTGAGTCGACATCAGACCAGCCCATAGTTGAGAATGGCCAAAGAGCAGAACTGAACCAAGTATCCAAGACATCTTCGTCCTGAGTCCATCCGTCACCTTCTGGAGCTTCTTCGCCGACATACATTTCACCCTCAGCATTGTACCAAGCTGGGATTTGGTGACCCCACCAAAGCTGACGAGAGATTACCCAGTCGTGAACATTTTCCATCCATTGGAGGAAGGTATCGTTGAAACGAGGTGGGTAGAATTCTACCTTGTCCTCTGTGTCTTGGTTGGCAATAGCATTTTTCGCCAATTGGTCCATCTTGACGAACCATTGCGTTGACAAGCGTGGTTCAACTACTACACCAGTACGTTCTGAGTGACCAACACTGTGAACACGTTTTTCGATTTTAACAAGGGCACCTATTTCTTCCAACTTGGCAACGACTGCCTTACGAGCTTCAAAACGGTCCATGCCTGCAAATTCGAAGGCAAGCTCGTTCATAGTTCCGTCGTCGTTCATGACGTTGACTTGTGACAAGTTATGGCGTTGACCAACCAAGAAGTCGTTTGGATCGTGGGCAGGCGTGATTTTCACGACACCTGTACCAAACTCGGGATCGGCATGTTCGTCTGCAACAATTGGGATTAGTTTATTAGCGATTGGAAGGATGACGTTTTTACCAATCAAGTCCTTGTAGCGTGGGTCTTCTGGATTGACGGCAACGGCAACGTCCCCAAACATGGTCTCAGGACGAGTAGTCGCAACTTCAAGGGCGCGTGAACCGTCTTCCAGCATGTAGTTCATGTGGTAGAAGGCACCTTCGACATCCTTATGGATAACCTCAATATCAGAAAGGGCTGTGCGAGCTGCTGGGTCCCAGTTGATGATAAACTCACCACGGTAGATCCAGCCTTTCTTGTAAAGGTCCACAAAGACCTTACGAACAGCTTTTGACAAACCTTCGTCAAGAGTGAAACGCTCACGAGAGTAGTCTACAGAGAGCCCCATCTTGCCCCATTGTTCCTTGATGGTAGTGGCATATTCGTCTTTCCATTCCCAGACCTTGTCAAGGAATTTTTCACGACCAAGGTCATAACGCGTAATACCCTCACCACGCAAGCGCTCCTCTACCTTAGCCTGAGTCGCAATCCCAGCGTGGTCCATCCCTGGAAGCCAAAGCGTGTCGAAACCTTGCATGCGTTTTTGACGGATGATAATATCCTGCAAAGTCGTATCCCAAGCGTGACCAAGGTGAAGTTTACCAGTTACGTTTGGTGGTGGAATAACGATCGAATAAGGCTTAGCCTTTTGATCGCCAGAAGGCTTAAAAACATCGGCGTCAAGCCATTTTTGGTAACGACCAGCCTCAACCTCGGCTGGATTGTATTTAGGTGAAAGTTCTTTAGACATGTGTTTGTCCTTTCTAGTTAATTTCTAAGCTACTTTGATAAGCATCTAAAATATCAATAGTATCTCTTATAATAGGGCTCTGTGTGGCCTTGTAAAGAGATTTATTCCCAATAATATAAAATTCTTCTTTAGCTCTAGTCGCTGCAACATTTAAAATATTGGGTTCAGAGACAGCCCAGCGAGCAGCCCCCTCACTCATATTATCTGCTCCAAGCACAAAATATACAATCTTATTTTCTTTTCCTTGGAAAGTATGTACCGTCCCTACATTTATAGGTTTTCCATTTTCCCGCTTTGTAAAACCGATTTTATCTAGTTCTTTTGCTAGTTGAACCGATACATTTTTAAAAGGAGTAATGACATAAATATCATCAAATTCCTCATGTCTTTTCTGCAACTCTTCTTTCAAATAATCAGCTTGCTCAGGAACAAATTTATCCTTAGCACCTCCACCAACGTCAAACCATTCTCCCAGACCTCGAGTTTCTTCCTTTCCTTGAACCATTAAGTTATCATAAGAAATTTTATTGGAAATACTGAACATCGGATCACTAGAACGACGATGAACCCAGAGAGGAAGTCCTATCCATGTCCCATCTTGTTTTTTAAAACCATATTTACTAGCAGAATCCATCAATTCTTGCGTTGATGATACAAGATATTTAGAGTCTATCTTGTGGTGCTGTGCTAAAAATCCTAAAATATTTTTATCCATAGTCTGTACTGGTTGTATTTGAGAAGGATCCCCAACAGCCATAATATGCTTACTTCTAAAAATAGCCCCCACACTTGCTTGAGGTAATGCCTGACCAGCTTCATCAATGAATACATTACCAATACTATTTTCAGGCAAACACCAAAACATGGAATTAAAGCTTGCAAAAGTTGTACTAATAACTGGAACAGTGAAATTAATCCAATCCCATGCAGTTTTATATAAATCACTAGCATTATCTCTCATTGAATAGTTTTGAGGTTTCTCCCAAATCCATAACGCTTTTTCAAAATGCTTTTTATTGTCATATATAAATTGTTTTCTAACTGCAAGTGCTTTAATAAACAAACGACTCTGCTCTTCTCGATAGGCATCATCAAACCAAAAATTTGATACTTGCAACTCTTCATACGGAACGGAAAAATTCAACTTATTAACTGTACATGTAGCAAGTTCCAATTGTAATTTCAAAATTTTTTCCTGATGACGAATTAATTTATCTTCTTGTTTAGATTTCCATTCATTATACCTCTGTTGCCTTTGACTCAATCGATTTAATTCAAGTTCATGCATTTTTATCTCTTTTTGCAAACCGTGGCAATATTGACTTTCATCATGTACTTTCTTCAGTTCTGCTTTTAGACTTTCATTCGCTTGATTCAATCTCGTAAAATAAGTATCTAATTTCGATGGTGTGAAAAGTCTTTTTAACCATAAGAAACGTGGAGCTTGTAATTTTATCAACTCGACATCTTGTGCTGCTATCTGTTTGTTAACATTTAACATAGAAATAAGACGCTCATGCTCAAACAGCTCAGATTCTATTTCCTTTTTACTATTTTCTAATTGAGTATATTTATCCCGTATTTTAGATAGTTCTGAACGTCTTTGAGCATCATCCTGATGAAACTCTACTTCAAACTGCTGGTAATCATTTTTCGAGCTTACATAAAATCGAATCTTATCCGCTATCTCTTGCATCTTTTCTCTTTTATCAAACAGCTTCTGATATTGAATTTTAAACTCTTCGTATACTGATGGATTCGATTGAAATTTATCCGAATTCAATTCTTGTCGTATTGCTTTTAAAACATTTTGCAGACGGTCTCTATTCTGTTTTTTTCCACCTTCTATCGAAAATAATCCCCAATGTTTTTTGTCGTTAGAAACATCTTCATCTTCTAACAATAAATCATTACTGATTTCAGCAAAATAATTAATTTTCTTTAATTCATCTAACCAATTTGATTTCTGATAGATTTCTTTTCTTTGAGGTAATTCATTAACAATATTTTTAACAGCACCATTGTTAGAACTTGCAACTACGATTCCTTTATCTGCAATTTCTTTTGGTAATTTTGCAATAAGATCTAGTTTGTCATGACAAACTAGATTCCCTTTAAGCTTAGGAGCCGATAATTCACTAATAATTCTAGCTTGTTCCGTTACCAAATCTGCAAAAATGTCTTTTAAAAGTGTCGTTTTACCAGTCCCCGGAGGACCATTGACACTTCCTACCTCCTCATCCGCATTTGAAGCTAGATTTACAGCTACTTGTTGCATCATAGAAAGAGCATATCTAGGGTTACTAGGAAATCTTCCTAATGGATAATTTTTTGGTTCAAGTATTGTTTCTAAATCTTTGGGATTAAAATAGGATGATTCTTTATTGCTGTCCAGATTGACCCTTACAGAATCGAATCCTGACAAATAACTATTGAGATTTTCATTATAAATTGATTTTGCATATTTCAAATCCTTTAGAAAAAATGAATGTAAATTTATTTCGTCATCAAAATTCTTAACAAAATAATATCTGCAATCACTTGGTGAAATCTCATACTTTTTGAGAAGTTTACTAAAAACTTCATTGAACTCTCCATCAAGAAAGGCCTGACCTAACTGTTCTCGAAGCTCATTTTCTGCTATTAAGAAATCTTTAGGCAATTCCCCATTTTTGAAAATTTGCCCACTCATGGTAAAAAAAAACTTATCAGCTAAGAACTTCAAATCTTTATCAAAGTATAGAGCAAAAGTAAATTTATAAGAAGCTCTTCCCAATTCTTCCTCCGTCTCCTTTAAATTGTATTTGCCTCTTAACACTTCAATAATTTTTCGAAAAGGGAAAATTCCACAATAAACAGCAATCCCTGAACTAGATTTTAATTTTTGACGTTTTAAAAAATCTTTTAATATTGATTGATAATCATCCCCTTGAAAAATTTTATACTTAGAATCACTTTTTTCAATATTCCCTTCTGATAATTGTTCTACTGTAATCCAAGCATCTAATATTTGATTATGACTACTTCTCATCATGTCTCCTCTTAAAGAATATAAAAACAAGAATATATCTTACTCGTAAAAAAACTCTCCCACTCACTCCTCAGCAAGCCATATATCAGACTGTCACAGCGGTTTCCTTGGGCATCTTTGCGGTCTCTTATGCGAGCTTCGAGGGTAAAGCCAAGCTTTTCTGCGACTCGTTGACTTTGAAGGTTATATCCAAAGCGAGTTAGTTCAATCTTGTGAAGATCAAGTTCTTTAAAAGCTAGATCAATCAAGGCACACGCTGCTTCTGGAACATAACCTCGACCCCAATAGTCTGGATGCAAGATATAGCCGATTTCCAGCACATCATCTTCATGGCGATGGTTAAAATCAACAGAGCCAATGATTTTATCAGTCCCTTTGACAACAATTCCATAGCCAGCTGGGAGATTTTCCTTTTGATTGCGTTCTGGAAGGATATGCTCTAGATAATAAATCTCATCTTCCAAGGTCTTGACGGGTGGAAAGCCTGCTGGGTAAGAAACTTCTGGACGACTGGCATAGTCAAAGATGTCCTCTGCATCCGCCACTGTACGGACTCGTAAGACCAGACGCTCTGTTTCCAACCGTTCTGGTAACTCAGCTCTTGTCATCCTTCTTCCTCGCTTTTTTGATGAAGCTCCCCTTAATATCTACACGCTTATCCAGATAACGATAGACGCGCTGATAGCCATCTCCCATGAAATATGTTGGGGCAAACAGTTCATTTCTAAAATGTCCCTTTTCATCCAAAAGTTCTGGGGCAACAAGTCGCTCAACAATCTTAGCGAAAATATGACAAATTCCCTCTTCCTCAACAATCCTATCTACCTGACAATCTAAAACAAATGGACAGGCGTCTAAAATAGGAGCCTGAGTCTCTTTAGAAATTTCATAGTTCAGTCCTAAGTATTCCAACTTCTCCCGATGACTGATGAAACCAGCTTGCTCCATTTCCAACATCAGCTCCTCTGTTGGAATATTCACAGTAAATTTTTGATAATGTTTAATCTGCTCTGCGGCATTCTCTCTCGCAACGACTCCAACCACAAGCCAATCTCCCAGACTATAAGAGGAGCTGCAGGTCGTTATATTGTGTCCAAAATTCTTATCCTGATATCCCAAAATGAAGATTGGAAAACCATAATAGAGTTTACTTGTGTTAAAAGATTGCTTCATAACAACCTCCTTTGACCAAGATACAAAAGAAAAGCCCTGCCATCTACATGACAGGGACGAATGTGTTTATCCGCGGTACCACCCAATTTCGGGCAGTGCCCGCAACTCTTGTCTTTAAAAGCAAAAGACAGTAATATTTCATTTTTCATCCATCAGCAACTAGTTTTGACACATTTGTGGACTTCTCAGCTCCGCCACTTTCTGTAAAATGTGGGATTCAAAACACCTCTGATGGCTTTATTGTAGCAAGTTTTTCTCAGAATTGCAAGGCACAAGAAAAATTACTTGAACTTGATGCCATTTTCTTTCAATTTCTTAATAGTAGCTGGTCCGATTCCTTTCAAGGCAAGGAGCTCTTTTTCAGTCCAATTTTTGAAATCTGATGCAGACTTGATTCCTTCATCATAGAAAGTCTTAGCACGGTCAAGTGGAAGTCCACCCAAGTTTGCTGCAAAATCTTCTACAGAATTGGCTACTTTTTGAGCTTGCTCTTTGGTAGCTTCTACTGCTTGTTCAACTTTTTTAGAAACAGCCTTACCAGCTTGGCTTGCTGACTGTTCTGCACGTTTTACGACTTTTTTTGTCTCTTCTACAACCTTAGTCACAGTACTTGAAAAGGCACCTGCGCGACGGAGGCTATTTCGTAATTGTTTTTTACGATTGAGTTTCTTTGACATGATAAAATCCTTTCAATAAAAAACCCCTGCTCTGACAAGGATTTAATATAAATATTCTATCAAGATTTTAGTAAAAAATCAAGAATCTTTCTCGTTTAATAATTTCGCTCACCAAACAAGCCTTCTGGCAAATCATGGAATCCCTTGCCTGCTTTGAAGTTTTCAAACTTACCAAGTAAGAACTGATAGGCATCCAAACGGCTTTCGTAGCGAATCATGGCATCTTTGGCACGCTCGTCTTGGTCTTCTTCGTAGACTTTTTGGCTTTCCTTATGCGCCATGTCGTTGATCATGATTTGGGTATTGACCCAGGCTTCAAATTCCTTCATAAATTCTTGTTCGTAACTCATTTTTTCTCCTTATTCTAATCCACGGAAATAGTCCGTGTCAATCTCACGGTAGGGTTGAATATCCTGAACATACTCCAGCACACCTTGGAATTCTCCCTCTTCATCGTGCACTGCTGCGTAGGTGATGTGGACAAACTTACCTCGTGACTCAGACTTGAACCACATTTCATACTTATCTTTGCTTCCCTCACGAAGCCCCTTCATGATTGTTTTGACCTTGTCCAAGTACTTAGGCGGATGACAAAGTTCAACATTGCGCCCGACTTGGGATGGCGTCCGTTTGAAAATCATCTCATCAGCCGGCGTATTGTCATTGTAATACTGGAAAATATCGTCTTTATTGACAAAAGTAATCTCCATGGGAAGGTGATTGAGGATGAGATTGGCCTGCTCGACCGAGAGATAGCCATTACCAAAAGCCTGCTGACTATAGCGGTCCAGCACTGCTTCCTTTTCCTTAGGGGTAAAGGTAATGGTAAACTGGCCTTCTGGCGTATTGATCACTTGTTGAACTTGACCTTCTACCGTATCTAACTGTACAGGCTCCTCTGCACTCTTTTCCTCAACAAAACTCTGACGTTCTGGCACCCATTTCTCAGACGGACGGATGATGGCATAACCATAGGCATCGCTCTCCTCCGCAATCTGAAGCCAGTCATCCTGAGTAAAGGACTCAAGGAGAATCATAAGGAGAATGGATTCTTCCTTGAAAATCATACTTTCAAACTCTGTCGCAAAAGCTTCAAAAGCTTCCTTTACACTGCGAATCGGCACTTCTGGTAGTGACTTGGCTGTCGCTAAAGCTGTTTGAAAGAGTTCCCTGATCTGATCATCCACTCCCCACATAACTTTGGGAGGCGAATCGTGCCCATAGCGCTCCATGATAGGGAAGAAGAGTTCTTCTTTACGTTGGTAATGGATGTCAAATTGCCCCAAAAGTCCCATCTGACGCACCAAGCCCTTACGCATCTCCGCCAGCATTTCTTCATCTTCCATAGACTCATAGGTATCCAACAATCTCCGAATGCGAATCAAGGCCGCACGGAGGGCTAGATTTTCTTCTTTGAAAATCCGAACTGGGTGACCTGGGTGCTCGGTATCTGCAACTTCGACATCCTTAACAGCATTTTTAAAAAGGTTGGCATGGACATCACAGAGCTCCATAACATCTTCAAAGGTGACACCTGAGTCTGAGTTCATCAGCTCGTGCTCCATGAGGGAAATCTCAATGGCCGATACACCTGTAAAGGTCGCATCAAAGCGCTCTTGAACCGACTCAGGGGAGGCGCCATTATGCAATTCTAACAAAATATCCCGTAGGATATGAATCCGTTCGTCTGCCATTAGTCTAATCCAATCACTTCGTAGCCATTTGCTTCCAGTGTGCGGACAATCTTGTCCATAGGAGTTCCTTCGAGCTTAGAACCCTGCTTAAGCGATACTTTGCGCCCGACGGTATTGCGCATCAAGGGATTGGCTAGAGGTTTAAAACCCAGCTCCACTAGGATTTCCAAGACTTCTGGATGCTTATCCACCACTTCTGCAACAGGAATTGACACATCGATGATATTGTCCATGACGACCTCCATTATCGTTTATAAATGATATTATTTATTTTATTATACCATAAGGAAAGAGATTAAAAAACTAGCAGTACAAGACTTGCTAGTTCTCCACGACTTGGATTACCATCTAAATAAGTTTAAAGAGCCAATCCAATATTTTAAATAATAGCTTGTAAAACAGCAATTGGACTGCAAAAGAGATGATCATCCACAGGAATTTCACAATTCCAATAATCGGTTTGATAAAAATAATGGCAAGAAGACCCAAAAAAAATTTCATTCTCTCTCCTCTGGCTTGATGAGCCACCGAGCCGTATCCATCAGCTTGTCTGCAATAAAGAGTTTCCCCAGACCGACAACAACATTATCATCTTTCTTTATCGTTTTCATTACTTTTACACCTTGCACGGTCAAAAAGTAATTCCCATAAATTTTAGCAAAAGCTTTGATAGGATTCATCTCACTCACCCTCGATTATTTCAGCCTCTTTTCGGATTGTTTCAACATCTTCTTGATATTGAACTTCAGTATAATTGACTAGCTTGGATAATTCTTTCTGCAAGCTTTCCCCCATTGGTTTCATAGTTGCAAAGGTTAAACCACCTGAAATGATACCACCCAAGATAGGAATGAATTTTCCCATTCCTTTGGCCAGCCCTCCCTTGGTCAGATTCACACCAAATATTTTTAAGACTTTTTTCAAAATAGGGTACCAAAGCGTCTTTGTTAAAGCTTTATTAGGTACTGTTTTCATTACCTGTTTGGCAATTGTTATACCACCTGCACGTAGCAAAGCAGCGGTTCCATTTACCCCCAACATAACACCTAGATAAAGCAAGAGGGTATTTTGAGCATCTTCACTCAATTCCTCGCGTGAAGCCCAAAGATCCTCATAGCCATAAATATAACCTAATTCTTGAGCCAATTTCAGAGAGAAACCATAAAATTGAGCCACATCAGCTGGAATGGTAATTGCCATAGCAATCCCTCCAGGTAATCCTGCCAAAACAGAAGTTCCACTCGCTAATAAAACATTATCCCTAATACAGGCATTAGCCACTCGATCTAATATTTCTTGAGATAAGAGAGGCGTTGGGCCTTGTTCTAATAAAGTAGGAATGTCCTTTGGATCCAATTCTTTGGAAAACTTATCCACTAAAAATTTCGAACGATCAACCTTAACAACAGGTAGTTTCACCACTTGTTTCAATACTTGCATAGCCAACTCTTGTTCAGCCATATACAAACTCCTTTTACTTCTGTAAGTTATATTCTATGATAGCATACTCTTTTAAAGTATGTTTCAAATCCCCCTCAAAAATTTTCAAAAACTCCTTATTCTTTTAGACAAAAAATCAAAATCCTTAGCAACTTATTTGTTAAAGAACTTTAATAGTCTTTGTAGAGACAACTCGAATATTCAACTCTACCTTTACAACTTGATATTCTATCTATGAACGATAGTCTATTGTTGTTTCACCTAGAATATCCCTTGAATACACACTAACTATGAACTTTCGAGCTTCATCTTATAAATCCATAATTTCTTTTTTCTTTCGATCAAATTCTTCCTGAGATAGTATCCCTGCGTCTAAAAGAGATTTTAGTTTTGTAAGTGCTTCGATTTGCTCATCTAATGATAGACTTGGTTTCATGGCTTTTTCATCTAAACTTTGAGCCATATTCATTCCAAATATCATCCCTGCACCATCACCTAGACCATGTTGCTCCACTCCTGATGCAATTTTTTGTTGTGCTGCAATATTAGAAGCTTTCTGCGATACATCGTCATAAGCTTTTAAATTCATCTTATTTGATGAAAATTGTTTAACCAATTCCTTAGATTCTGGTGAGAACTCAATATTAGCAATGGCAACTTTTACAATCTCAAATCCAAAACGTTCTTTCCAAGTCCCTGCATACTGTCCATCATTTGATACCTGTTCCGCAAGAACTGTAGCTTGTGAGGGTAATTGTGAAATACGATAAGTTGTGGACAAAGAATTAAGTGCAACAATAAAAGATTGGAGAAACTCTGTCACTATTTGTGATCTAGCTTGAGCACTGTCGAAGGTATAATAAGTCACATTGGCAGGAAGAAAATTTCTGATAAATTGCTTAGCATCTGTAATTTGGATAGAAAATGTTCCAAAAGCACGTACTTCTAAATCTGTCCCATAAAACAAATCATTATACATGACTGGACCGCGAGTCCCAAATTTAATATCACGAATTTCTCTCAAATTAACAAAACAAATCTGTTTTTGCTGATCACTTTGACCACCAAATCCAACACGATTAACAACATTATCAAAAAGTGACTTTTTAAATCCATCACCGTTAAAAACACTGCTCTCACCATTTTGGTATTCATAACCACCTGGTTCTGTAACAATTTCCTCGATACCAGACTGACTAAAGATAAAGGCAGCAGTATTTTCTGGAATAAAAATCTTAGATCCGTTGGAAATAACACCTACAGATCCCTTCGTATTGACACCCCTACCATTATTACTTTCTTGAACAATACCGGGACTTACAGCTGTATGTTCATCAAAAGCTTGAACTGTGATAATTTCTTTCCACTGGTCTGCAAATGTCCCACCGATAGAATCTGTGATTGCTTTTATCAACCCCATTTAATTGCCCCCTTATAAACTCTGCTCCATATCACAATAGGCACATCTCACTGTTTGCTTCACTTGACCTGACAAAGGTGCTCCACAAAAGCTACACTTGGTTGAAATCTTTTCTGGCTCTGCATCCTTAATCCCAAGCCCTGCTTTAAAAGTGTCAAATGTATCCTTAAATGTTTCTGCCAAAACATCTGCTCCAAATAAGCTGCTATCCCCCAAGGTTTCAAAATTGCTTGTATCACCTGACATCAATTTAATAATGTTTCTAGCCCACTTGTCAGTATCCTTAGTATTATTAAATGAAAAGATAGCTTGTCCGCCATTATAATAAATTTCCAGCCGTTTCACACCATTGGTTTTGGTTACTGAAACTTGAGGTTTCCCTTCAAAAATTTTAATCTGATTAATGGGTATGGTAACTTGGTCTTTTTTTCCTCCCCACAAACCTTTTTTGATATATATTAAGTGTAGATTCGTTAAAATTAATTCATCTGTAGACAAACCATTTTTCCCAAAACTCACATGGTCACTATTCATAACCATATATTCATGTGGCAATAATTGATAATCCATATTGAACTCCACTCTTCCTATTAAAGACTAGCTTTCCACTGCTCCACTTGTTCATGTAGATTATCACGATAATCTTTTAAAGTCTTAATCACTTCTTCTTTCCCTTGAATCGGTGCTTTCTTTAATGGACCATATTGTTTTTTCAAATCTTCCATTTCTTTTTTAGTGCTATCTTTTAGTTCTTGGATAGCAGCGCTATCTTCTAAAACAGTTCCTTTAAAGGCTTCATCTGCTTCTGTATAGTAATTATCGATTATTTTCTCATTCATAATCAAGTAATCTTCATAGGTTTTTATAGACTCAATTGTCGTATCACTAACATCTTGTGGGTTAAAATCGCTTGAACTGAGTTTTTCTTTTGCTTTGGCAAACAACCCTTTCTTTTCAGAACTACTAGATGAAGCTTCTGTTTGATTCTCACTAGAAGAGCTACTTGTCTTTTCAGAAAGAGAACTACAAGCAACTAGAGTAGAGACGGAAAGACATAGCAAAGCTAAACGACAAACTTTTTTTACATTATTCATTGATAGAATCTCCTTTTATTTATGAAATCATCATATCATATTTCCTAAAAAAAAAAAAGCATTTTCTGATTAGATAACATTTAAAAATACAGAACCTCTTTTTTAAAAGAATATTTTTCCATCTCAAATTCCACTTTTTCCCCCACCAAAAAAGAGGGGCAACCCCTCTTCTTTAGTTCTTATCCAGATTGCGTAGCATCTCGTCAATCTTGTTTCCATACTCGATGGACTCGTCTTTGACGAAGGTCAAATCTGGGATTTTGTACAATTTCAAATTGCGACCAAGTTCACGTTTGATGGTACCAGTTGCTTTTTCAAGCCCGATTTGAGCTTTCTGGTTGTCCGAAGCAAGGTTACTCAAAATGGTGTAGTAAACCTTGGCAACAGACAAGTCACCCAGCATCTGAACATCTGTGATGGTCACACCTTGGACACGCGGATCACGGACTTTCTTTTGCAAAATCTCATTGACTTCACGCTTGATTTCCATGCCCACACGATCCGTACGGAAATGATTTGCCATGATATTCCTTTCTCTACTTTGAACCAAAAGCTAGGCCAGCAGACCTAGCTATTTTTAAACTTATTGATTTTCAGTTCAAATTGAAACGAAGTTCAATTTGAAATCATCTGCTTCTTTCGCCGTGGTGAAAGTGATGGAACTGATTTATCAGTCCCATCACAGGGGATTTTTGAGACCCTAGGCTCAAAAATAAGCAATGAAACCATCGGTTTGCTTGCGTCCCTCACCACCTAAGAAAGGAGCAAAAATCTTATCTCTTGATTTCTTCCATGACATAAGCCTCAATCACATCATCCATCTTGATGTCATTGTAGCCGTCAATCATCAATCCACCTTCACGACCGTTTGTAACTTCTTTCACGTCGTCTTTGTAGTGTTTCAAGCTTGCGAGTTCGCCGTCATAGATAACAACACCGTCACGGATAACACGGACTTTAGAGTCACGGGTAACCTTACCGTTGATAACCATGAATCCACCGATAGTTCCCACTTTAGATACCTTGAAGGTTTCACGGATAACTGCTTCACCGATAATTTTTTCTTCGAATTCTGGATCAAGCATCCCTTTCATGGCTTCTTCCATCTCTTCGATAACCTTGTAGATAATGCTGTGGAGACGGATTTCCACATCGTCAGCTTCGGCTTGTTGACGAGCTTGTGGCGTAGGGCGTACGTTGAAACCAACGATAAAGGCATTTGAAGCTTCGGCAAGAGTTACGTCTGATTCGTTGATGGCACCGACTGCTGAGTGGACGATGGTAACTTTAACACCTTCCACATCGATTTTTTGAAGTGAGGCAGAAAGGGCTTCAACTGAACCTTGTACGTCGGCCTTGATGATAACGTTAACTGATTTGAGTTCACCAGCTTTAAGCGTATCAAAGAGATTTTCAAGGCTGACACGTTGGGTAGCTTGACGTTGTTTCATGAGGGCACGTTTGGCACGTTCTTCACCTGCTGCACGCGCAGATTTTTCATCTTCGTAAACAGCAAAGTGGTCACCCGCCATTGGCGCTTCGTTCAAACCTGTGATTGACACTGGTGTTGATGGTCCAGCAACCTTAACACGACGACCAAGGTCGTTGGTCATAGCACGGACACGACCGAAGGTATTTCCGACAACGATTGGGTCTTGGACATTCAAGGTACCTTGTTGAACAAGAAGGGTTGCGACCGCACCTTTTCCTTTATCCAAGCGAGCTTCGATAACCGTACCGATCGCACGAACTGTTGGGTCTGCCTTAAGCTCTTGGATTTCAGCCACAAGAAGGACTGTTTCCAACAATTCTTCGATATTTTGGTTGAATTTAGCTGAGATTTCAACAAATTCAGAATCTCCACCCCAAGCCGTTGACATAACTCCATGCTCTGCTAATTCACCGATAACGCGTTCTGGGTTGGCACCTGGTTTATCAATCTTGTTGATGGCTACGATGATTGGAACGTTGGCCGCTTTTGAGTGATTGATGGCTTCGATAGTCTGAGGCATAACCCCGTCATCTGCCGCTACGACCAAGATAGTAATATCGGTAACAGAAGCACCACGCGCACGCATAGATGTAAAGGCCGCGTGTCCTGGTGTATCAAGGAAGGTAATCTTCTTGCCATTTTCCACGATTTGGTAGGCACCGATATGCTGAGTGATACCACCTGCTTCACCTGTCGCAACACGAGAGTTACGAAGGGTATCTAGGAGAGTTGTTTTACCGTGGTCAACGTGTCCCATGATAGTTACAACTGGTGGACGCTCAACCAATTCATCTTCATTGAGATAACCATCTTCGACAAAGAAACGTTCGATGTCGGCATTATCCACTTCAACCTTTTGTTTGGCTTCGATACCATAATCCACCATGAGGAGTTCAATTGTTTCCCCATCCAAAGATTGGTTTTGTGTGGCCATGACACCCATCATGAAAAGTTTCTTAACGATTTCAGCTGGTTCACGTTTGATACGTTTTGCGATTTCCGCAACGGTCATACCATCTGTATATTCAAATTCTGTTGGCAATTCATGGAATTTACGCTCCGTAACAGGTTTTGGAGTCTGATTTCGGTTGTTCTTGTTATTGCCTTTTTTGTTCTTTTTGTTATTATTCCAGTTACTATTCTTTTGATTTCTCACTTGATTTTGACTACTTCGATTCTTTTGTTGTTTTCTAGGACCATCTTCTTCGTGATCATAATCGTCACGATTTTTGTCTGGTCGAGCTTGTTTTTTACGACGTGTATCCACTGCAGGTTCTTTTTTCTCAGGGACGACTTCAACCACTGCTTGAACTTGCTGTGCTTGTTGCGCTTGTTCAGCTAACTTAGCCGCTTCTTCAAAGATTTCCTCTGGTTCCTTGCGTTTGTTAGCTTGAGCCAAGGCTTCTTTAGCAGCTTGATACTGCTTGAAGCGTTCCTCGCTTGAACGTGCGTACTCTGCATTTTGCTCTGCTTTTAGAGCTGCTGCACGGGCTTTAAAGTCAACACGTGGAGCCGCTTGATTTAGACGTTTGTCCTCTTGTTGACGGCGCTCATTTCCACGATTTTGCTGACCTTGCTGTTTCTTAGCTTGGTCATTAAAGCGACGATTGTCGCGGTTTCCTTGACCTTGTTTTCCACCATTGCGGCCGTCGTTTTTCTGACGGTTCCCGTTTTGTTGTTGGTCACGGTTATTGCCCTTATTTTGCTTGCGTCGTTCTGCCTGCTCTTTGGCACGGGCTTCACGCTCAGCCTTGAAATTACGACTTTGCGGTTTAGCCGCTACTTTTTCTGTTTTAGGAGCGACTGGTTCAGCTGGCTTTGCCTCTTCCTTAGCCACAGCTGGTTTAGCTGGCTCAGATTTTTCGGCTTTCTTTCCTGCACTTGCTTTTGGTGCTGCAGGTTTTGCCTCTTCCTTGGCTACAGCTGGTTTTGCTGGTTCAGATTTCTCGGCTTGCTTTTCTGCACTTGATTTTTGTTCTGCAGGTTTTGCTTCTACTTTCGGAGCAGCTGCAGGCTTAAAGCTGGCAGCGATTTTTGCAGCGACAGCTTCTTCCACACTTGATGAGTGGCTTTTCACATCCAAGCCCAACTCTTTTGCACGCGCTACAACTTCTTTGCTTTCTTTTCCAAGTTCTTTTGCGATTTCGTACAATCTTTTCTTAGACAAATCATGTCCTCCTCTTCTATTCCATAAGAGACCTCATTTTCTTTGTAAATCCAGCATCTGTCACAGCCAAAACCTTTCTCGATTTTCCGACTGCTATGCTTAATTCCAGTGTTGAAAACACGGTTACAATTTCTACTTGATAATAATGACTTTTATCTTGAATCTTCTTGGTCAGATTGGGTCCAGCATCATGGGCTAGAAAGATCAACTTGGCCTTACCATCTTGAATCGCTTTAACGACCAATTCTTCACCCGATATGATGCGCCCTGCTCGCTGAGCAAGCCCCAAGAGATTGCTTATCTTTTGCTTATTCAAGTCCTAACTCTCTTCTTTTCACTTTGTGATCCACATAAGCGATCAACTCATCATAAAAGCTTTCATCCACTTCCATGCTAAAGCTGCGGTTAAAGACCTTCTTCTTTTTCGCCTCTAGGGCTTCTGCATTGTCTAGTTTGATATAAGCACCACGGCCATTGGCCTTGCCTGTCGGATCGATAAAGACTTGTCCTTCCTTATTCTTGACAATGCGGAGCAAATCACGCTTATCAATCACTTCATTGGACACGACAGACTTGCGCAAAGGGATTTTTCTTGTTTTCATCTTTCCCTCCTCTAGCAGCTTTTATTCTTCTACAGTATCGTTTTCTGCTTCCAAATCTACCGAAGCAGCTTCTTCCATGGCTTCAAATTCGCTAGTAGACTTGATATCGATACGGTAACCAGTCAAGTGAGCCGCCAAGCGAACATTTTGCCCACGACGACCGATAGCAAGCGAAAGTTTGTTATCAGGAACAACCACCAAGGCACGTTTGCTGTCGTTTTCATCAAAGATAACTTGGTCAACTTCAGCAGGAGCAATGGCATTGTAGATAAATTCAGCTGGATCTGCTACCCACTCGATAACGTCGATATTTTCTTCGATTGGCACCATACGGTCGCTCTTGGCATCGTAGCGAGCTGGGTGGAATTTGCTAGTAATCTTCTTGATATTAGCACCACCACGTCCAACGATTGTACCGATAGCGTCCACGTTTGGATTGTGGCTGCGAACGGCAACCTTAGTACGGTCACCAGCTTCACGAGCCACGCTCATGATTTCAACAGTTCCATCATAAACTTCTGGAATTTCTTGCTCCATCAAGCGTTTGATCATTTCTGGATGGCTACGGCTAACAAAGACGTTGACACCACGAGGGTTGTCTTCAACCTTGTAAACATAAACTTCGATACGATCGTGGGAAGCAAAAACTTCACCAGGTATTTGGTCTTGTTTTGACAATTGGGCTTCGATACTGCCAAGGTTAACATAGATAAAGCGGTTGTCAAAGCGTTCTACTGTACCAGACATGATTTCTTGTTCATGTTCTTTGTAAGTATTGTAGGTAATGGCACGTGTTTGCTTGCGCATTTTTTCCATGATGGTTTGTTTGGCAGATTGGGCTGCTACACGACCAAACTCAGCAGGTGCTTCTTCAAACTTGATTTTGTCACCAAGTTCATAGGCTGAATTAATGGCAAGAGCATCTTTCAAGCTGATTTCCAAACGGCTATCAAATACTTCATCAACTACTTCACGGACAGTATAAACGGTAAAGTCACCTGTTTTTTCGTTGAAGTCAATGGCTACGCTGTCTGATTGACCATAGCGTCTGCGATAAGCGGAACGAAGCGACTCTACTACTGCGTCGATGATATCTTCTTTTTTGATTCCCTTGTCTTCTTCCAAAATGCGGAAGGCCTCTAGCATTTCTTTACTCATGTTTTCTTCACTTTTGAATTCTCAAAAGCTATCCTTTCTTTTTCTATAATTTAACTGCTAAACGTGCTTTTGATACTAAACTGTATGGAATTTGGACAGTTTTCTTACGCGTCTTGTCCATATATTCCATGGTCAACTCGTCCTCTTCAAAGGCCAACAAGGTTCCTTCAAAGACCTTTTGCTTATCGATGGCTTGGTAGAGCCCGACATGGATGTATTTCCCAATCGCTCCAGCAACGGCATCCTTGGTTTTCAAAGGACGTTCCAAGCCTGGACTGGTGATTTCTAGGAAATATTGTTCTGGGAAGGGATCTGGCTTGATGGTGTCTAGGACAGGACTGATCATTTCTGTCAAGTCCGCCGTGTCGTTCAAGGTAATTCCTTCAGGTTTATCTACAAAAATACTGAGAATCATGTCACTGCCAATCTTTCCATACTCGATATCCACGAGTTCGAAAGGAGCTTCTATGACAGGTTCTACAACTTCTCTGACTAATTCTACGATTGTTGCGATTGCGTCCACCTCCTCATAAGCAAGAGGCGAAGATATTTCCCCGCCTCACTTTTCATATTCTTGCTATAAGTATAACACAAATCAAGCTAACCTGCAAGGATTTGACCTTGAAGCTTTTTGTCTGGGCTTACAAGACTTACTGGGCCGCTCCTAATAATCCTAAGTCGTATTTCCAAGTTAAAATGCGTCTGACAGACTCATCAATACGTTCTTCTGTCAACTCTCCAGAGGAAATTTTCTTTAATAGATAAGGAATCTGAGTTTGATAGGAAGAACCTAGAATCAGATCGTTTCCAGCTACAATCACTTGAAAAGCAGCTTCTTCCTGACTGACAAAATTGGCTAATCCCGCCATGTCTAAATCATCCGTCATAATAACACCTTTGAAATGCAGTTCCTTACGAAGAAGGTCAGTAATTTTCGGTGAGATAGATGATGGCACTGTGTCAATTTTAGATAAGATATTGTGAGAGACTAACACACTACCAGCCCCTGCATCTATCCCAGCTCGAAAGGGAAGAAAATCAGCTTGTCTTAATTCATCCAGAGAACGATTGTCTTGGATAATAGCAGTATGACTGTCTCCATTATCGCCGTATCCTGGAAAATGTTTCAAAGTTGACCCAACCTTACTCTTTTTAAGTTCTTCTACAATCTGCTGAACATAACTTGCAGTTGTTTGGGCATCTTGTCCAATCGTTCGATCATAAATGAAAGCAGAGTGATTCCTTGCAAGATCCGCAACTGGGAAAAGTCCAGCATTGATTCCAACAGATTTTAGCAGCTCTGACTTTTGCTTCGTATCAGAAAGCACTGCCTCCATCCCCCCCTTGATGATAAAGTGCCATAGGAGATTGAAAAGGAGTTTCTAAAATCGAACTGATACGAGTCACTGTCCCTCCTTCTTCATCTGAACCAATCAACAAAGGAATCTTGGCAGCAGCTTGGTAGGCCTTTGTCAAAGCCTTTATATCCTCTAAACTTCGACCCTCAAAATCTCTGCCAAATAAGATATAACCAGACAAATGATAGGATTGGAGATCTTCTATCTGGTGATTAGAAGGAACTCTAGCCCAAAATAATTGCCCCACTTTCTCTTCTAAGGTCATCGCGGCTAATCTGTCTTCGATAACCTTATTTTCCTCTCCTTCACTGGTTTCAATAGTTGTTGCAGTTTTTTCTGCTTTCACCTCTACCTGTCTATGTTGTTGATAATCAGAAAAAATCAAACCAACTATCACAAGAAAAAAGAAAAGATAGAATACAAGAGGGTTTATACTATTTCTCATAACCTTTTCATTATACCACTTATCTGGCCAAAAATACACTCTTAGCAAAAACTACTGTTTGAAAATTAAACTAAAAGGACTTAATTCTGTGCAATTCAGAACTAAATCCTTAGAATATATGACTCGTTTTACTTTTTGAATGCGAAACAGTTTTTGAAATCTCTTTCGATTAAAACTGAGCCTCAACTCGGTAGATAACTTGACCCTTGTTTGAGAATTTTTGCTCGTATTCTGTCATGACATTGCCTTCAAAATCGCTGGCATGCAAGTCCAACCAGACACCATTGAGCTTCATGCCATATTGAGAAAAGCTCACTAGGCTGTACTCAAACAAGCCACGGTTATCCGTCTTGAAATGAATTTCTCCATTTTCAGGCAAGATGCGCTTGAAGGTCTCCAAGAAGGTCTTGTAGGTCAAACGACGCTTTTCATGACGTTTTTTAGGCCAAGGATCTGAAAAGTTCAGATACAAGCGATCGATCTCACCGTCTTCAAAGTAGTCAGTCAAGTCAGAACCATCTACCCACAAGAGCTTGATATTAGGTACTCCAACTTCAAGCACCTTGTCCAAAGCGTAGCTCAAAACAGACTTTTGAATATCAATCCCGATATAGTTGATGTCAGGATTTTGCTTGGCCATACCTGAAACAAAGGCACCCTTTCCACTTCCAACTTCCACATGAATGGGATTATCATTGCCAAACAAGTCCCGCCATTTTCCCTTGGCTTCCAAGGGATTGAGGACCACATACTGGGGATTTGCCTCTAGTAATTCTGTCGCCCCTTTACGATTTCTAACTCTCATCTTCTCTTTCCATACTTGTCTCGGAAGTGACGCAAGCCATGAATCTCCCGATTGACATTTTCTAAATCTTGGTTCATATAATACTTGGAAATCTGGCTCAAATAAGACAATTGACCGTACCAATACAATTTACTTAATACCGTCTGATTGTACTTGTAACCGTAGTAGGTCAACCATTCCTTCCACTGATGTTCTGGAATATAATGGCAGAGCATATGGGCCACATCAAACATGCGATCGGTCAAGCGAACCGAATCCCAATCTACCAAATAAATCAAGCCACTATCTGTCTCAATCCAATTACTATGTCGTACATCTCCATGGACAATGGTCGCATAGTCCTCTCTAAATCCTGGAATAGTCTGACGTAAATCAGCCATCACTTCACTGATAAAATGATTTTTACGCAAAGCATCTGGAGCCGTTTCTTGCCAAGACTGCAGTAAATCTACAGGTGTTTCCATGGCATATCCCAAACGACTCAATTGTGTCATCAAAGGACGTGAGCGATGAAGGCGGGTTAAAATATTGACGATTTGTTTACGATTCATATCATAGGGGGTCAATATCTTGCCTGTCAACCATTCTTGAGCACACATATCACGCCCATCTGCCAAACGGCGACTCCATAATAACTGTGGAGCAATTTGTTCTCTAGCTAGACCAGGTAGGATTGGAGAGGTGTTCATTTTTACAAAGATACGCTTCCCATCAGGATAGCTACCCATATAAGCCTTGCCACTTTTCCCAGGTATGGGAGTCAGTGTTAGCTCATTATCACCCAAATCCATTTCTTTCCTCCGTATAAAGTTTCCTTACTATTCTACTAGTTTTTGCCCTATTCGTCAACCGCTCCACACCTGATTCTCAAAGAAAAGCCTCTGGGTAACTTCTCAAAGTAACTTCCATTTGCCCAACCGAAGTGGAAATTAGTCTA
>CAUQIP010000030.1:0-20671 GCA_963518235.1 uncultured Streptococcus sp.
CGGCTGAAACAAAATTGCCATCCGCATCTCGGAAAGATATCGGTTTATCTCCCATGCTAGTCTCCTAGTCTACAAATTCAAACTCAAATTTACCAATGCGGACCAAATCCCCATCCTTAGCACCACGCGCACGAAGAGCTTCATCAACCCCCATACCACGAAGCTGGCGGGCAAATTTCATGACAGATTCATCACGATCAAAGTTGGTCATATTGAAGAGTTTCATGAGTTTTTCACCAGAAAGTACCCACGTTGCATCGTCATCACGACTAATTTCAAAGGCTTTTTCTTCCTCGTCAAAGCCATAGTAAGCTTCTTCCTCCATATCGGACTCATCATAAAGCAAGAATTCTGGTGTCTTGTCTAACAGTTCAGCTGTAGCATCCAAGAGCGGAGCCAGACCTTGCTTGGTCAATCCAGAAATTGGGAAGATAGCTGGTAACTCTTCAAATTCATCGTAGTTTTCAGCTAATTTTTTCTTAAATTCTTCAAGATTTTCCTGACTCTCAGGCATGTCCATTTTGTTGGCTACGATAATCTGTGGACGTTCCATGAGACGGAGATTATATGACTCCAGCTCCTTGTTAATAGCAAGATAATCCTCGTAAGGATCACGGCCTTCGCTAGCTGACATATCAATAATATGAAGGATGACACGGGTACGCTCAATGTGACGGAGGAACTGAGTCCCCAAACCAACACCTTGACTAGCTCCTTCAATCAAACCTGGTAAATCAGCTACTGCAAAGGATTCACCTGATTGAGTGCGAACCATACCTAGATTTGGCACAATGGTCGTAAAGTGGTAGGCGCCGATTTTAGGTTTAGCTGAGGTAATAACACTTAAAAGGGTTGATTTCCCTACTGATGGGAAACCCACTAAACCGACATCTGCCAAGATTTTTAGTTCCAATTGTAACTCACGTTCCTGACCTGGTTCTCCATTTTCAGAGATTTCAGGTGCAGGATTTTTTGGTGTCGCAAAGCGGATATTTCCACGACCTCCACGACCACCGTGGGCAACGATAAATTCTTGTCCATGTTCAATCAGATCTGTTAAGACTTTGCCAGTCTCGGCATCACGAACAGTCGTACCTTGTGGCACTCGAACTCTAAGGTCCTCAGCACCACGACCGTGCATCCCTTTGGTCATTCCTTTTTCACCAGAATCAGCCTTGAAATGACGATTGTAGCGGAAATCCATGAGGGTACGCAAACCTTCGTCTACAACGAAGACCACATTTCCTCCACGACCACCGTCACCACCCCAAGGACCGCCATTAGGGACATATTTTTCACGGCGAAAGGCAACCATACCATCGCCACCATTACCAGCCTTGACCTTAATCTTAGCTGTATCTAAAAACATACTCATTTTTTCTTCTCACTTTAAAAAAGGGCTGGGAAATCCCAGTCACAAAATTTTCTTGAATCTATTTTATAGATTACTGAGGGCACCAATTGCAGTTGCAAAAATACCCAAAATACTTACTACTAACATGATAATTACGATAAACAAGGTTAGTTTCTCAAACATGGTTTTTTTACGTTTTCCATTATCTCCAAATGCCATTTTTATCTCCTTCGTTACATTCTATTTTCTATTATCTTAGCATGAATTCAGCTAGTTTTCAATAGTCAGTTGCTACTGGTGCAATAATCCATAAAATGATATAGGCTACAATTCCAGCTCCGTAACAGAAAGCAAGGACACCCCAAACGACTCGAACGATAGTTGGATCTATATCTAGATAATGGGCCACTCCTGCACAAACACCTGCAATCTTTTTATCATGACCACTTCTCATTAATTGTTTTTTCATAGCTTTTCCTCTTTCTATTCTTCATGGTCTTTCCAATAATCTCTTATGCTAATCAACTGTGTTTTTGAAGCCTTCAGCATGCGTCTAGAGCCTTTTACGGGCACAGCAACCACCTGTTGCGGAAGATACAAAACTGTTTTAAAGATACGCTGACTGACCGTATCATCTTTGGCTAAATCTTTCTCGAAATTATTTGAAATAATGGCATCCAGATAAAATTCATGAACCCGTTTTCCAAAATTCTCAGCTGAAATCTCATACAATTTTTCTGATAAAGTATGCTCATCCATATCTGGCGTTGCAATAAGGGCTTCTAAAATAGCTCCAGCTAGGTCATGTTCACCGTAATACAAGGTTCCAAACATCTTGTCAGTGATCAGATTGTCCAGATAAGGATTTCCGTGAGCAATGACAGGCGTCCCACTAGCTAAGCTTTCCAAGTAGGTCAAACCTTGGGTTTCACTTGTCGATGCCGAGATGAAGAAATCCGCTGCCTTATAGTAAAGAGCCGTCTCACTGGGAGCAATCATCCCTGTAAAGATGACCGAGTCTTGAATCTCTAGTTTCTGGGCTTGCTCTTTAAGGTCATCCAGATAAGGACCATCTCCAGCTACCACCAGTTTCACTTTGTCTTCTTCTCTCAGAACTTCTGCAAAGGCTGCTAATACTGCTTGAATATTTTTTTCATAGGAAATTCTAGAAAGACTCAGCAAGATCTGTTCATCATCTTGAATCCCTAGTTTACTACGCAGTTCTTTCAAATTTTCCTGCTTGATTTCTGGACGCTCAAACTTGGCTAATTCAATCCCAGTTGGAATGACCCGTTTTTCCACCTTTACCTTGTAGTCAGATAGCAAATCACGGACAATCTCACTCGGACAAATAACCCCATCCACATCATGCAGGAAACCTCTGACGAGGTACTTGACCATACTCGGACGAATCAACATCCCCTTAGCAATATAATGCACATAGTCTTCGTACTGGGTGTGATAGGTATGGATAACGGGAATCTTCAATTCACGCGCAATCCAAATCCCCAACAAGCCGAGAGAAAATTCTGTCTGAGTATGGATAATATCCAGTTGATACTGTTTGGCAATTTCAAGAGCCTTACTGAATCCTCGATAGGCAAAGCGGCGATCCTTAAAAGCAAAAAAAGGAACACTTGGAATGCGGATAATTTGCCAATCTTCATAGCGATTGACATCCTTATCTGTCGTCGTAAAGATAAAAACAACATGCCCCTGCTTTTCAAGTTCTGTTTTCAGAGTTCGAATACTGGTCGCAACACCAGAAACCTGAGGAAAATAGGTATCTGTAAATAAACCAATTCGCATAGATTACCTCACTTTTTACTTTCTCCCTAAAACGGCTTGTTTCTCATAAAAGTCCAACCAGATTTGTAACAGATGCTCTTCAGAATACTCTCTGGAAATATTCTTAGCTTTTTCTTTGAGAGCTTTTAAGGCAACAGGATTTGCTTGATATTCTAAAATAGCCTCTTTCATCTCTTCTCTATCTGCTGTCGCCCGATAATTTCCCTCTAAAATCACCTTATAGAGATCCAAATCACGTAGCATAATAGGAGCTTCACAACTGGCAGCTTCTAAAATCGTCATAGGAAAGAGCTCATTGTAACTAGGCAACAAGAAAAGATCCGCTAGGGCATACAATTCACGCATTCGCTCTGGCGACACAATGCCTGGAAACATCAAATTTTCAGGTGGATTATCCATCATTTTCTTGTAGCGTTCATAACCATCTGTCATACCACCAAAAGAGAAACCACCCGCCCAGATAAAGGTAATCTGAGGCAATTCCTCAGCCAGACGGATAAAATCATCAATCCCTTTGCGTTTCTGAACTTGACCAGCACCTACTACGATAAACCGATTGTCACTAAGACCTAGCTCTGTTCGTAGTCTTGCTACCTCTTCTTGTGGAAGGGGATGCCATTTTTCCTTATTGACAAAGTTAGGAATATAGGTCACTTTTTCACGTGGAATACCAGCTGCTACCAAATCCTCAATAAACATAGGATTAACAACAACCAAGTGCTCCATCCGGTTGTAAAAAGAAAATACATAGCATTTCACAATTCCCTTTAAGAAAAATGGAATTTTCAAACTCCCCTCAAGTGTATCAGGCAAGAAATGTACATAGCCAATTTTCCTACCTGAGCGTTTCTTTTGAAATGTTGATAAATAATAGGGGAAATCAATTGTATGAAAGTGAGTCACATCTGCTTCGATTGGAAGATTTTCAGTAACAATCAATTGGTCCTTGGCATCACGATGAAGAAGACGAACTAATTCACGGTAGGCACCTGAAACTCCTTGTCCTGCTACTTTCTCACTTGAACTCAACATATTGATGCGTAATTTCTTTTTTTCCATAACTACTATTATATCATTTTCTTTGAATAAAATCAGCAAAAGAAAGGAGAGACTAGAGGAAAAGAAAGGGAAATTTCCTCGCTTTTCCAACGGTCTCTCACATGCTTTTATATGTTTATACTCAATGAAAATCAAAGAGCAAACTAGGAAGCTAGCCGCAGGCTGTACTTGAGTACGGCAAGGTGAAGCTGACGTGGTTTGAATTTGATTTTCGAAGAGTATTACTTAATGCCTAGGGCAATGCGTGCATAGCGACTCATTTTTTCAACTGTCCAGGCTGGATACCAAACTAACTTAACCTCAGTATCCGTTACTTCTGGAACCTCTGTCATAGCATCATAAATCTGGTCTGTCAAAAGGTCTGCCAAGGGACAACCCATAGTTGTCAAAGTCATATCAATCTCTGTTTGCCCTGTGTCGCCATCGAAACGAATCTCATAAATCAAACCAAGATTAACAATATCGATTCCCAACTCAGGGTCGATAACTTCTTCCAAGGCTGTTAAAATGCGTGTTTTGATGTTTTCAATTTGCTCTTCTGTATAAGCCATATTTATCCTCACTCTTAGTCTTCAATAAAATCACGAAGCGGTTTGCTGCGACTTGGTTGACGTAATTTTCTCAAAGCCTTGGCTTCAATCTGACGGATACGCTCACGGGTCACGTTAAAGACTTTACCCACATCTTCAAGGGTACGCATTTTTCCATCATCTAGTCCAAAACGTAGACGCAGAACATTTTCTTCACGGTCTGTAAGAGTATCCAAGACCTCATCCAACTGCTCACGCAAGACGATACGAGTTGTATAGTCCACTGGATTTTCAATCACTTCATCTTCGATAAAGTCTCCAAGGTGGCTATCATCCTCTTCACCGATTGGTGTTTCAAGCGATACTGGTTCTTGAGCAATCTTCAAGATTTCACGCACCTTGTCAGGGGTCATATCCATACGTTCAGCGATTTGCTCAGGTGTTGGATCTTGTCCCAATTCTTGAAGGAGATTCCGCTGTTCACGAACCAATTTATTGATAGTTTCAACCATGTGAACTGGGATACGAATAGTACGAGCTTGGTCCGCAATAGCACGAGTGATAGCCTGACGAATCCACCACGTTGCATAAGTTGAGAACTTGAATCCTTTAGAATAGTCAAACTTGTCAACCGCCTTCATCAAGCCCATGTTCCCTTCTTGAATCAAGTCAAGGAACTGCATACCACGGCCGACATAGCGTTTAGCAATAGAAACAACCAAACGAAGGTTGGCTTCCGCAAGACGTTGTTTGGCTTCGATATCACCAGCTTCAACAGCTAGTGCCAATTCTTTTTCCTCTTCATTGGTCAAGAGAGGAACGACTCCGATTTCTTTCAAGTACATACGAACAGGGTCGTTGACCTTAGCCGAAGTTGACCCAATCAAGTCCTCATCGCTGAGTTCTGGTTCTTCTTCAGCACTAAGAACACGCGCACTTGGATTTCCTTCGTTATCTGTGATAGAAATCCCTGCATCCTGAATCCGTTGCAAGAGATCTTCAATTCCATCAGCGTCCAAGGTAAAAGGAACGACAAGACTAGCATTGATTTCATCATCTGTTGCTGTCCCTTTTTGCTTATGATTACGGATAAATTCTGCTACTTGTACGTCAAATGTTGTTACTTCTTTTTGTTTTGTTGCCATTATTACTCCATTCTTCTCTTTTGGGAAATTAAACGTTCCAATTCTTCTAGGGCTGTGTCTGTATCTCCTACATGGCTCGCTTCCTGCACCTTCTTTTTGATTCTCATATTGTCCTGATTCAAGAGAGCCTTGTTTCGAGTCATTTCTACTTCACTAAGTTCCTGCGGTGACATCTCAGCAGGCAAATCCTGAGCTAAGACTTGGTACCAAGCTCTTTCAACTTCCTCTGTCTGTTCTGCTAAAACTTCGGGAGGAAGATTGCCATACTGACCAAGCAAGTCATATAAGACCTGAAATTCAGGTGTGTCAAATGCAAAGTCTTCTCGCAAGCGGTAATCGTTCAAAACAAGAGGAGATTCCATCATCCGATAGAGTAGATGGGCTTCTGCTCTCATAATAGCTGATAACTGCTTAGTGACAGGCATAGTGATTTGCGTCGGTCTGGAGATTCCTTCCATACGATTCTGCCTTTGTGCCTGACGGCTCTCATTAACAATCTGTTCAATCTGGACATAATCAAAGGACGCCAGACTATCAGCTAAAATATGTATATAGCTGTTTTGAGCAGTGATGGACTTTTCTTGAACAATCAAGGGAGCTATTTTTTCAATAAACTCAATCTGGGCCTGCAGATTTTCACTATTTTCAGGCTTATACTGGTGAATGTAGAACTCAATAGGACTAATACGAGTTTTCGTTAACAGATAGGCCAAGTCTTCTGGTCCATTTTTTTGTAGATACTCATCTGGATCCAAGTTATCAGGCATGCTGACAATTTGCACAGGCATCTCACCAATTTCATCCAAGGCTTTCAATGTCGCAGCTTGCCCAGCCTTATCGCCATCGTAAACAAGAACCAACTTCTTGGTTAACCTTTTCAGATGCTCAACATGCTCACGACTCAAGGCCGTTCCCATAGATGCCACAGCGTTTTCAATTCCAGCCCGATAGGCTGCAATAACATCCATGAACCCTTCCATGAGGTAAATCTCACTGGCTTTTCCAGAAGATTTTTTTGCCCTATCCATATGATATAATTCGTAACTTTTGTTAAAAATTTCAGTCGATCGGCTATTTTTATACTTAGAAGTTTGTGAATCCGTTTTCTGCCAGATACGACCTGAGAAGGCAATAACCTTCCCTTGGTCATTTGTCAGGGGAAACATGATCCGATTGTGAAAGGTGTCTACAAATTGATTGGCATCTGATAGGTAAAATAGCCCTGAATCTAGAAAATCCTCATCACGATACTGACCAGACAAACGTTGATAGAGATAGTTTCGTTCTGGAGGTGCCAAACCAATCCGAAAATGTTTGAGCACTTCATCTGTCAAACCTCGCTGATAGAGGTAATTTCTCGCCTCTTCTCCCATAGTCGTGGTCATGAGAATAGCATGATAAAATTTGGCTGCATCTTCGTGCATATCATAAAGAGATTGGTGAGGCGAAACTGGCTTTTGTTCACTATAAAGCGGTTTTTCCACCTCAATTCCAACACGCTGACCTAAGATTTGGACAGCCTCCATAAAGGGAACCCCTTGGTACTCCTCGATGAACTTAAAGACATCACCTGAGCGACCACAACCGAAACAGTGGTAAAACTGCTTATCCTCTACAACGTTGAAAGAAGGTGTTTTTTCACCATGAAAAGGACAGAGCCCTAGATAGTTCCGTCCTGCCTTTTGTAAAGAAATCACATCTCCTATGACTTCCACAATGTTGGCATTGTTTTTGATTTCTTCAATGACTTGTTTGTCAACCATACACAATACCTCCATGTTATCATAGTTTACTTTATATAGTATACTTTATTTCAGAAAAAAAGTAAACCATTTCACTCATTTTCCCTACTTTATTCAAAGAGTTGATAATAATCAGAGATTTTCATTTTTGCTTTTTCTTCTTGGTTCAAATCTTGGATAATTCGTCCTTCTTTCATTACAATCAAGCGATTGCCATACTTAAGAGCATCTTCCATGTGATGAGTAATCATAAGAGCTGTCAACTGGTCTTTCTTGACAAATTCATCCGTCAATTCCATCAAAGCGACACTTGTCTTTGGATCAAGAGCTGCAGTATGCTCGTCTAACAAGAGTAATTCAGGCCGCTTCAAGGTTGCCATCAAGAGACTCAAGGCCTGTCTTTGCCCACCTGATAAGAACTCAATCGGTGTATTCAAATGTTTCTCAAGACCATTTCCTACTTTTTCAATGGTCGCCTGAAATTCATCCTTATAACTAGTCAAGCGTCGTGGTAACAATCCACGCTTTTCACCACGAAACTTGGCAATCAGGAGATTTTCAGCGACTGTCATACGAGGAGCTGTCCCCATCTTAGGATCTTGGAAGACTCGAGACAGATACTTAGCACGCTTCTCTGGTGAAAACTTAGTAACATCTTCACCCAAGATACGAATAGTTCCACTGGTTAATGACAAGGTTCCTGCAATAGTGTTAAAGAGGGTCGATTTACCAGCACCATTACCTCCTAAAATCGTAATGAAATCCTGTTCAAAAATTTCTAAGGAAACATCATTTAAAATAATCTTTTCTTCATCAAAGCCATTTTTAACGACTTTGGTTGCATTTTTTAATTCTACAATTGCTGTCATTTGCTTAATTTGGCTCCTTTCAAGATTGTTTGCTTAAATGTTGGAATCATGAGGCAGACTGCCAAAATCACGGCACTGTATAAACGAAGGTAACTTGTATTAAAGCCAAGCGCGATAACTGCCCATACTAAAAATTGATAGGCAATAGAACCTACAACGATAGTAACTAGACGCTCTGCTAAGCTCAAACTCTTGAAGATAACTTCTCCAATAATCAAACTTGCAAGCCCCACAACGATAACCCCGATTCCTCGAGATACATCAGCATACCCTTCTTGCTGGGCAATGAGAGCACCTGCAAGGGCAATCACACCATTTGATAAGACCAAGCCCATGAGCTCCATGCGTCCAGTATGAATCCCGAAACTTCTAGCCATATCAGGATTGTCACCTGTAGCAATATAGGCTTGTCCTAGTTTGGTATCCAAGAAAAAGAGCATGAGAGCAATAACAATACTGACAAAGATGAGACCTGTCAAGAGTTGATTCAAATCCGAGTCAAAAGGCAAAATATCCTGGATTTGCTTGGTTCCAAGCAATCCTAAATTGGCACGTCCCATAATCAAGAGCATGATAGAGTGACAGGAAGTCATCACCAAAATCCCTGAGAGCAAGGTCGGGATCTTCCCTTTTGTATAAAGAAGTCCTGCTGCCATTCCAGCCAAACAACCTGCTCCTACAGCAACAAGAGTCGCTAAAAATGGGTTCACGCCTTTGGTTATCAAAGTGACAGCAACAGCTCCCCCAAGAGGGAAGGAACCTTCTGTCGTCATATCTGGAAAGTTTAAAATCCTAAATGTCATAAAGATTCCCAGACCTAAAATAGCCCAGACAAATCCTTGAGAAATAATAGATAGTATCATCTGTTTCTTAACCTTTTCTATATGATTTCTATTGTAAAAAATTGGAGGAGATGTCCCCAACTCCTCCATTACAGATTATTCAATCACTTGTCCTGCTTCTTTTAGAACAGAATCAGGAATCGTAATGCCTAGCTCTTGTGCCAATTTTTTATTGATCACTGATTTACCAGTTGAAAAGACATTGACTGGAGTATCAGCTGGTTTTGCACCTTTCAAAACTTGAGCAATCATTTTACCAGTTGCCACACCAAGATCATGTTGGTCGACTACAACCGATGCCAAACCACCTGCTTCTACCATGGCAGTTGCACTTGGGTAGATTGGTTTTTTAGCTGATTGGTTGCTTGATACAACAGTTGAGAAGGCTGAAGCAATAGTGTTATCGATTGGAACCCAGATAGCATCGACCTTGCTAGTCATAACATTAACTGTTGAAGCAATTTCATTTGTTGAAGGAACTGCAAATGTTTCCACTGTCAAACCTGCTTTTTCAGCATAAGCCTTAAATTCTTCGACCTGTGTTTTTGAATTGTCTTCACTACTTGAGTAAAGAGCACCGATTGTTTTCACATTTGGTGTCAGAGCCTTGATGAGTTCAACTTGTTGTTGAGCTGGATTGTGGTCAGATACCCCTGTAATGTTGCCACCTGGTTTTTTCAAATCTTTAACCAAGTTAGCACCGATTGGGTCTGTAATAGCAGCCATGATAACCGGTAGGTCTTTTGTTGCACTGGCCAAACCTTGAGCAGCTGGTGTTGCGATACCAACCACAAGATCATTACCATTCGCAACCAACTGTTTACTCATTGTCGCAACCTTACTTTGGTCACCTTCTGAGTTCATAAAGTCAATTTTCAACTGATCATCTTTATAGCCTTCTTCTGCAAGTCCATCTTGAATCCCTTTATAAATCAAGTCAAGAGATGGATGGCTCACAAACTGAAGGACACCAACTTTGGCAACTTTCTTTTCGTTCTTAGCTTCTTGTTTATTCATTGAAGAGTAAATCAAGCTTCCTGCTACTAAGACTGCCAAGGTAGCGATAATTCCAATTAAACGTTTATTTTTCATTCTATTTCTCCTTTTTATTCCTTTAAAATACTTCACTTATCTAATACTCTTCGAAAATCAAATTCAAACCACGTCAGCGTCGCCTTACCGTACTCAAGTACAGCTTGCGGCTAGCTTCCTAGTTTGCTTTTTGATTTTCATTGAGTATAAACAAGCGACGCCATCGTTTTCTTTCCATACTAACCTCCATCAAAAAAGTCCTCACACAAAAAACTTGTGTGAGGACGTCGATGCGCGGTGCCACCTCAATTATAGGGAATTTCCCCTATCGCTCTGTCTCGCAATAACGAGATGCACTGTAAGGTGTGCTCACCGAATTTTTATGATTTCAAATTCTAAATAACATTCAGCCCAATTTTCATCATCACCACTTATCTGTTTTCAGCTACCACAGACTCTCTAAAAAGTTTGTATGATTACTTTTCTGAATGGTTAAATTATATCATTTTTCAATTACTTGTCAAGACTCTTTTAGTATTTTTTTGAAATATTCAAAAACTTCCCCTATAGAAAAGAGGAAGTTTGATAGGTATCAGCCTGAATTACGTAATCCTGTCGCAATTCCGTTGATGGTTGTATGGATTAATTTTTCTTGATCGCTTGATAATTCTCCTCGGCGTTGACGTTTAATCAACTCCAACTGGATATAGTTGAGGATATTAAAGTATGGCATACGGTAATCCAAACTTGCTTTTAGATATGGATTTTCAGCTAATAATTCATCATATCCTTCAATCTCTAGGATAACATTTTTAGTTAATTGCCATTCGTCTAAAATAGTATCATAAATAGCTTTCACTTGATCATCTTCACATAACTTAGCATATTCAAAAGCAATATTCATGTTCGATTTTGATAAGACCATGTCTACATTTGAAAGGAGAGATTGGAAGAAAGGCCAATTTTGGTACATATCTCGTAAGATAGAGATATTCTCTGGATTTTTATCGATAAACTCCTTAAAGCTTGAACCAACACCATACCATCCAGGGAACATGACGCGGCTTTGTGACCATGAGAATACCCAAGGGATAGCTCGCAAACCACCGATTTCAGTAATGGTCTTACGAGCGGCTGGACGAGAACCAATATTAAAGCTAGAAATAGCCTTAATAGGACTTGACTCAAAGAAATAATCATAGAAGTGTTCATTGCCAAAGACTAGGTCTCGGTAGATATCATAACTACGGTCCACTACTTGGTCCATAATAGCTTCGTAACGATTGGATGTATTGGTATCACTCTTCTTCTGAGTAATCATACGGTTAATGGCTGCTGAAACCAACATTTCAAGGTTGTAGTAGGCGGCATCTTTGTTACCGTATTTATTCCCAATTACTTCACCCTGCTCCGTCAATCGAATACGATCCTTGATTGACTTGAGCGGTTGAGATGTGATGGCTTCATAGGTTGGTCCACCACCACGACCGACAGTCCCACCACGGCCATGGAAGAAGGTAACCTTAACGCCAAATTCATCTCCAATAGCAGTCAATTGTTGTTGAGCCTTGTAGAGGGTCCAACATGATGATAGGTAGCCACCATCTTTATTACTATCAGAGTAGCCAAGCATGATTTCTTGGTAGTTATTGCGTGAAGCAATCCATTTCTTAGCAAGAGGAAGTGAAAGGTATTCTCTCATGGTTTCTTCTGAGTGATCCAAGTCCTCGATTGTTTCAAAGAGAGGAACGATTTGGACACGAGCTCTTTCTTTATCAACTAACCCTACTTCTTTTAGCAAGATAGCCAATTCCAACATGTCTGATACGCTGGTTGCATGTGAAATAATGGTTTGACGAATAACATCATCACCCAGCTTATCTTTCAACTTACGAGCAGCTTTAAAGATGGCTAATTCTTTTTCAAGTAACTCTGATTTTTCAACATGAGTGGCAGAAAGAATACGTGGATCTTCTTCCAATTCTTTCAAGAGAAGCTGGCATTTTTCTTCTTCACTTAGTTCGCTATAACGCGAATGAATTCCTGCTGATTTTAAGAGTTCTGCTACACAGGCCTCATGAACACTAGAATCTTGACGCATGTCGATGGATGCCAAATAGAAACCAAAAATTTCAACTGCCTGAATCAGCTCAACAAAATCACCAGAAATCAGTGCTTCACCCTTATTTTCCAAGAGGGAATCACGAATGGTAATTAAATCCTTATAAAAATCATTAGCTGTTTCATAGCGAGCCCCAACTTCCTTATCCTCAATCAGATAGGTTTTTGTTGCTTGGATTTTTGATTGAATATCAAACAAGGCACGGCGGTAAAGCTCTTTTTCACGGTAGATAGAGTTATCCTTAGATTGACGAGCCATTTCTCTGACTTGCTTGCTGACATTGACAATACTGGTTGAGAGAGAGAATTCACGATAAAGTTGGTAAATCTTTTCATCATAGTAATTCATGATGACTTCACACTGGGTCATGGCAGATTTCTTTAAGGTATCTGCTGTAACAAAGGGATTACCATCACGGTCTCCACCAATCCACATTCCCATAGTAATTGGTTTAGGATGTTTTAACTCCAGTCCATGTTTTTTAGCCAGACGCTTGTACTCAGCAGTCAAATGAGGAACAGCTTTCAGGAATGAACTATTGTAGTATTCCATAACATTCGTGATTTCATTGGTAACTTTCAATTTCTTTTCACGAATCATATCTGTTTGCATGATAATCTCGATGTAACGACGGAGATCATTATGCCATTTTTCCTTATTAATCAAGCCTAATTTCACATCACGATACTTACGCAAGAGGGTATGGATATGGTTAGTCAAATCCAACATACTCTTACGTTGCACTTGTGTTGGATGGGCAGTCAAAACTGGAACAACATTCAAATGTTCTAGAATTTCAACCGCATTTTCTTTTTCTGCAACCATTTTAATCGTTGCTGACAATTTCCCAAGATAATCTTGATCGATATTATTTTGGTGGTTGATTTCATAGGCCAAATCCACATCTTCTGAAATATTAATCAAAAGAGGCAAAATAGAGAAATAGCGTGAAATATAAGCCATTTCATCATTTGACAGACTCGTAACCAATTGGTTCAAGCCTTGATAATCTTCTTGAGTTGACAATTCTTTCAACTGCATGATTTTTTCAAAAGTCTCTGGAGCAAGCATATTTTTAGTAATATCTTCTAACAATTCTGTTAAAATCAATACTTCTTCTTGCACGACAGCTTTATTACTATAGTTTTCTAATTTTTGAAGAGACATAGGTAATCCTTTCCACTATCAACTCTACATATAGTGTGATGAGTGAGCTTCTAACTCCTCATATAATTGGGCACGTTTTTCACTTGCATCAATATTTAAGACAAAGGCGATGGCTACAGACAAGACTAGGAGACTGTTTCCTCCTTGCGATAAGAAAGGGAAGGTTACTCCTGTTGAAGGAATAATACCAGAAATTCCACCGATATTGACAAAGACCTGTACCAACATCATCCCCCCAACCCCAATCGCCATCATAGAATTAAAGGGATTCTTAGCACGAATTCCTACTAGGATAATTCGCAAAATAAGGAAAAAGACAAGTGCCAAAATCAAGCTGGCTCCCACAAATCCAAACTCTTCAATGACAATTGAAAATACAAAATCTGTATGGGCCTCTGGTAAATAACCTCGTTTTTCGATTGAATTTCCTAAGCCTAGACCAAACCAGCCACCATTGACCATGGCAAAGTAGGAATTTGCGAGTTGGTGACCTGCTCCTGCCAAATCGGCAAAGGGATTAAAATAGGCGCTGAAACGCTTAGCAACGTAACCAAATACTGGAACTTTTGAAAACTTATCAACCCCTATCATATCAATAGCTGTTAAGGAAAGGGCAGAAACTCCAAACAATACACCGATAAAGGCTATAAACCAACGATGAGCAATCCCACTAACTGTATACATAATCAAGGCGACCAGAGCTAGGATGGTAGCATTCCCCAAATCTGGGAAAATAGCCAAACTTCCTATCATGACTAGTAGGACAAAGCGCCAATCATTAAAAGCACGAGGAATCCATTGATTTTGAGTTAAAACTTGGAAATCGTAAATACCAATTTCATCCTGTTGTTTTGAAAAACGTTGAGCCAAGTACCAGACGATGATGATCTTCAAATACTCCGCTGGCTGAATGGTCAAAGGTCCTACTGAAATCCAACCATAGGCTCCATTGACCGGCGTACCAATTAAGCGAGCCAGAGCCAAAAGAATCAGCTCAACAAACATAACAATAAATAAAAGTCGTTCTTTTCTTAAAAAATTCAGTTTCAGCTTATATATCAAGGCAATCAATATTAAACTAAATACCCAAAACATTCCCTGACTTCGAACCAATTGGAGGGCACTTTTACCTTCTTCGATAAGAATGGCACTGGTTGTAGAATAAACTACAATCAAGCCCAAAATAGATAAAAGTAAGTAAGGAACTAGAATAGAATAGTTTAATAGGTGCCTCTTACTAATCTTCATAGTATCACCAATCTAATGAGAATAAAAGAAATTATTCCCAAATTCCGTTTATTTTCTAGTTTTGATTGCTATTATACCATTTTTTCCGAAAGAAAAAAACTCTTATCCTTAAGATAGAAGATTTTCTCGTAAGAAAAAGAGCACTTGGCTCTTTTCTGTTTTATTCTTTTGATGAACTACTTGAGCTTGAATCTCCACCACCGATATATTGAGTGAAAATATTTTGGAAGGCTTGGTCTTTAACCTTGATATTAGCTGCTTGCAATTCTTTTCCGATAATGCTTTGAACAAATGTTGCGTCGTTTTGTTTTTGAGTTAAGATAACAGTTTTTAATTTTTCTTTATAATCATCGATATTAGATGATTTTTCTGTTTTCTTAGTGAGTTTTACAATGTAATATTGGCTACTATAGGCTTGTGTGCCAGTGGCTTTAATCACATCAGAAACACCATTTACATCTAGAGCAAAAGCAGCTTTTTTAACTTGTTCTGGCACTTCTGTTGAAGCAGAATCAAAGGTGATTTCTCCACCATTCGCTTTGGTTTTCTCATCAGTTGAGTTATCTTTTGCTAATTGAGCGAAGTCTGCTCCACTTGCCTTAGCTTTTTCAAGGACTTCTTTCGCTTTATCCTCATTATCAAGACGAATGATTTGAGCCGTTACATCTGGAGTGTACTCATCAAAGGCTTTCTTATAAGCATCATCTGTCAATTCAGCTTCTGCTGCCTTCTTAACTGCCAACTCAACCAATTTACTTGTACGAATTTGAGCTTTACGTGTTTCAAGGGTCATACCTGCTTGTGATAAGACACGTTGGTAGTTCTCACCATATTGTTTTTCTTCTTCTGCAATCGTGTCATTGACTTCTTTGTCATCTACTTCTGAACCGTATTGTTTCTCAAATACTTTTTGGATGGTCAAATTCAACAAGACTTGTTGAGCTGAAGGATTGCTTTTCACTTGCTCATAAAATTGATGTTCTGTGATGACATCCCCTTTCATGCTGATAAGGTCTGCCCCTTCTGAACCTTTCGAACAAGCTGCTAAAGTTGCTACTGATAATAGTGTAATGGCACCTGCCAATAGTTTTTTCTTCATGTCTACTCCTTTGAGATAAGTGTTACCCTATCTATTTTACTATATTTTCTTAAATTTTTCTGAAAATCATTCGCTGTCAGGCAATTGAACATCTGCAATATTTTTACGAAGCATGAGAATGCCGTCCCCTAAAGGTACTAATGTTGCAGTGAGGACTGGATTGTCTAAAGTTGCATCAAATAGTCTTTGAAGGCCTCTGTATATAGTTCGCTGGCCACGACGGACTTCCATAATATCCTTGGCAACATCACCACCTTGGAAAATATCATCCAAGACAACCACACCTCCCACTTCCAAATGTTTGAGGATTTCTGGCAGAAAGACGATGTATTTAGACTTAGCAGAATCCATAAAGACAAAATCATAGGACTCTGTCAGTGTAGATAAGACATCTACCGCATCTCCTTCTAGGAGAGTAATTTGCTTGCGACTGTCAAACTGGGCAAAATTTTCCTTGGCAAAACCAATCATCTCTGGATTGCGGTCAATGGTTGTAATCTTGGCATTTGGCGCATGTTCTGCCATCAAGAGGGCTGAAAAACCGATTGCAGTCCCAATTTCAAGAATATTTTTAGGCTGCATGGTTTCCATGAGAAAACGGAAATAAGCAACCGTTTCATGGGGAATAATGGGAATATTTTCCTTACGGGCAAAGTCTTCCAATTCTTTCAAAGAACCTGTAACTTGCTTTTGACGCTGACGCATCAAGTCTACAATTTCTTCCTTGACAACAGGGCGACGCATGTTATGGTTGGCATTTTTACTATACGATTCAACCATCTTATGCCAATCCCAATTTTTCAACAAGGGCTTCAAACTCATTTAAACGGCGTTCAAAGACTGCAAAGGCATCGTTGAGATAGTCTTCCTTCTCCATATCAACACCAGCTTTTCTCATGACATTAAGTGGATAGTCAGATTTACCTGCCTTGAGGTAGTCGATATAGCGGTCACGGTCTTCTTGACTACCATGAACAATCTTTTCAGCCAAGGCTGAGGCAGCCGCAAAGCCTGTTGAATATTGATATACATAGTAGTTATAGTAGAAGTGTGGAATGCGTGCCCACTCGTATTGGATTTCAGGATTGTCTTCCTTACTCAAACCATAATACTCTTGGTTCAAGTCTGCGTAGAGTTTATTTAAGAAATCGCTTGTCAAAACTTCACCATTTTGGTCCGCTTGGTGAATGGCGTGTTCAAACTCAGCAAATTGAGTTTGGCGGAAAACTGTTCCACGGAAACCGTCTAGGAAGTTATTGAGAATAGCAAAGCGCGTTGCATCATCTTCCACTTCTTCCAATAATTTCTCCGTCAAGATATTTTCATTGGTCGTTGAGGCAATCTCAGCCAAGAAGATAGAATAATCCCCGTAAACATAAGGCTGCGTTTCACGAGTATAGCTGGAATGCATACTGTGACCTGTTTCATGAACAAGAGTAAAGAGATTGTCCAGATTGTCCTGCCAGTTAAGGAGCATAAAGGCATTGGTATCGTAAGAACCACCAGAATAGGCACCTGAACGCTTGCCTTGATTTTCGTAAACATCAATCCAACGCTCGCTGAAGGCACGTTTAACACGGCTCAAATAATCTTCACCCAAGACTGCCAAGGCATCTTCTGCTTTTTTCAAAGCTTCTTGGTAGGTGAAACTGTATTCAACAGATGAAAGCGGTGTGTAGACATCATACATCTTGAGGTCTGAAATCCCCAAAATCTTTGAACGAAGCTCAAGGTAACGATGCAAGAGGGGCAAATGCTTGCGAACTGCTGCTACCAAATTGTCATAAACACTTTCTGGAACAAAATTCGCTGCGAGGGCTGCATGCCGAGCACTCTTGTAGTTGCGAACTTTGGCACGGTAGTTTTGCACCTTAACATTGGTTTGCAAGGTTTTGGCATAAGTATGTTGGAATTGCTCATAAGTTGCATAAAGGGCTTGATAGGCACCACGGCGAACCTCACGGTTTTTAGACTCCATCAAGCGCATATAAACGCCATGTGATAATTGTACTTCGTTACCATCTTCATCTTTAACAAATGGAAAGACGATATCTGCATTATCTAAAATAGCAAAGGTTTCACTTGCCGAACCAAAGATTTCTCCAGCTCCAGCCAATAATTCTTCTTCACGTTGTGAAAGAACGTGATCCTTGCCTTGCAAAAGCTTGTCAAAATAGTGTTGATAAACCTGCAATTTTGGTTGAACTTCTAAAAAGTCAGCATACTGCTTTTCGCTAATCTCCATAAATTCAGGTTCATAGAATGAAAAGGCTTGGTCTAGCTGGCTATAGAGAGTCATGGCCTTGGCATAGTACTCTTGGTACTTGGCTTCACGTGTGTCTTGGTCATTCTTCATATGAGCATAAACGTAAAGCTTCTCCATTTGGCGTTCCATTTCAAGAGAAAATTCAGTAATTTCGAGTAGGCTATCCGCACTATCCAAAAGATGACCTTCATACCGAGCTACTGTCTCCAGTTGTTCTGTTAACTCTTTTAAGGCTTCTTCCCAAGCCTGGTCAGTTGGGTAAATCGTTGATAGATCCCATGTATCTTTTTCATTTATTTCATTTCTTTGTAATACCATTAGATTCCTCCATCCTTTCTATTTTACCATATTTTTCAAGAAATATTGCTGATAAAAGGCTGGTGGATAAAGCTTTTGCCAATCACTTTGAGGATTTTCTTGATAATAGGTTTGAAAATACTGATAATAGCTGGTCAGATCTTGCTCAATTTGGCAAAACTCACCTACTAGAGGTCGAATTTGTGGATACCATTCTTTTAAGCCATAAGTCAAGAGATTTTCTCCCTTTTGATAGGCTTCTGCTTGTTCTTTCATCCAAATGGGATTTTGATAATAGAGTTGTTGCCGGATATAGCGGCAGATGTCCTTATCCTGAAAAACTGTAAAACGAGATATTTTTTGTTTCTTATAGGGAAAACGGAATATATCCAGTAGACTATCTTGACCATAGGGAAATTCTTTAATCTGATAATGGAGTTTCCCGCGGAGGTCTTGATGTATGAGATATTTAAGCCTTAAAAGCTGTTTTTCCTTGTCTACTTCCCAAACATAAAAGCCCATATTTTGACTGAAATAAAGAAAACCTTCTTGCAGACGAGTCAAACGCTCCTTGAGCCAAAGTTTTTCACCCAGCAACCACAGTACTTGGTAACCCTGACTACGATAGCCCTCACTACGCTCTTTAAGAACTTTTTGAGGCAAGGAACTACACTGAACCTCTAAAGCTAGATTGCCATTTACAAATACATCTGCAATCTGTTTAAGATCTGGAAGCGGGTACTCTAATTGTACCTCTGTCTCTGTTTTCAACCAGTGATAGAGGACTTCCTTATTTGTCAAGTGTTCTGGACTTTCATTTTCAAATGAAAAATCACAGTCTTTTAAAGATTTATGGGCAAAATGGGTCCGTACACTTGGTCCTTGACGCAGACGGAGCTGACCTCCACAAGCTGGGCAGGTGTATGCTTGCTTTTCCAACTTATCCTCTAGCACATTTACCAGCTGTCCCCTAGCATCTCTCGCAACAAACATGATTTCCCTCCTTTTCTATATTATTCGAAAAAATTAATAATCGTATTTTTAATTATTGAAGAAAAGTATAGTAAATTGAAATAAAATATAAGCAAATTGATTGGGGAATTATAGTATATTGAAATAAGATGTGAACTAAGAGATTAGGAAAGTCAAATTATACTCAATGAAAATCAAAAAGCAAACTAGGAAGCTAGCCGTAAGCTGTACTTGAGTACGGTAAGGCGACGCTAACGTGGTTTGAAGAGATTTTCGAAGAGTATTAATTTCTAACAATGCTTCAGAAGTCATGTCCTACTATTCCAGTTTCTATACCCTATATAATTGCCAAAGAACCAAAATCTCCTAGCAATCAATGGACTACTAGGAGATTTTTTAAGAAATTCTATATAAGCTATAAAATCAAATACAGATTTTACTAAAAGATTAGATTAACTCATATATAAATTATGCTTATTCGTCTTCTTTACGACGACGGCCTGCAAGACCAAGTCCAAGTACTGCACTTGCTGCAGCTGCTACCATAGCTACTGTAGAGTCTGCTGTACCAGTATTTGGAAGTTGTCGATCTTTATTTATTGTAGTTTCAGATACTGGAATTCCATCTGACATTTCATTAGCACTGCCGTCCTTATGTGGCTGAGCTGGCATTTCTTCTGAAATACCATTCACACTACCGGCTGGGACTTCTGCTGTTGGTGGCGTAACTACCTTGCCGTCACCAGCTGTACTGCTTGTGCCTACTGGTTCTGTATAAGCTGGGACTTCTGCTGTTGGTGGAACAATAACATGGCCTTCACCATCTGTACTACTTGTGCCTACTGGTTCTGTATAAGCTGGGACTTCTACAGTTGGTGGAATAATAACATTTCCTTCACCATCTGCACTACTTGTGCCTACTGGTTCTGTATAAGCTGGGACTTCTACAGTTGGTGGTGTAATACCGTTTCCTGCGCTATTCGTACTGCTTGTACCTACTGGATTTACTGCTTCAATTGCTTTAACTCCTGTAGTTTGAGCGCCGTCCACTCCTGCTTGATCCTTCGCTTCATTGATAGCATTTACAGCTGCGATGGCGGCTTGCGCTACTTCAGCTT
>CAUQIP010000031.1:0-20557 GCA_963518235.1 uncultured Streptococcus sp.
TATAGTATCGCAGATACTGCTCCCGTCTCATCTGATGGCTAGCCAATATAAAGGATGCATCGCGATTTCTCACAGTCGTATCTCTAGCAAGGCGTCGCTTTAATTCGGTCTCCTCATCCGTGTAGAAACAGATGGTTTTTTCGAAGAGTTCCTTGGGTAGAAAGCCTACAGACATCCCTTCGACAATCAAAATTGGTTTGGCTCCAGACAAGACCTCACTGGGTTTCCAAGGTTCATCAATCGTTAAGATATCCATGCCAGCCTTTAAAGCGAGAATGTCTCTTTCTAAACTTACCAGTTCATGAGCCACTGGCAGACAGGCTGTTACCTTTTGATTTGGTGCGTCCTTTGGTACTACCAGATGACGTTCTGAAGTGATATAAGGATCTGTTTCTAGCAAATTTACTGTAGTAGAATCTAAAGCTTGGTACAATTCCTGTGCAAAGGTCGATTTACCTGAAGCTCCATGACCGTATATTCCCAGTGTTTTGACTTTTCCAGCTTCTATCTCTGAAACCAATTGTTTTATCAGGTCTTTTTTCTTCATTCTCTCTTCACCTGTTCATAGCTTTCTTTTCCATCATTGAGCTTGTCCCAAATCACTACTTGCCCACTTTTGAGCGATTTTTGCACATCGATGATGCGTTGATTGGACGAACCTCGAAACTGGAGCATAAGATTTCTCTTAGTTCGGTCATATCTTCCATCGACAAGAATGTCAATCAGTGATAAGAGTTCCAGTTTGTCTGGAGTTTCCAACATCATTTCTTCCCAAGTGTAGCCGGTCCATGACCAGATATCCTTGTCTGGCAATTCCTTTCGAATGCGCTTAACGAGCGGCAAAAGAATACCCGTATTGAGAAAGGGCTCCCCTCCCAATAAGGTTAAGCCTTGAACATAGGGTTGAGCAAGATCTGCCATGATCTGCTCTTCTAATTCTGCTGTATAGGGAATGCCTGCATTGAAAGACCAAGTCGCAACATTATAACATCCCTCGCAGTGAAACATGCAGCCTGCTACATAGAGGGAGTTCCGCACACCTTCGCCGTCCACAAAGTTAAAGGCCTTGTAGTCAATGATACGCCCTTGACTGAGTTCCTCGCTTTTCCATTCTTGTGGTTTTGGATTATTCATTTGCTACCTCTATCCAATAACGCTCGACTCCATTACGAACATCCTCAAGGAGCCCACCATTTGCTAAAATGACTGCTCTGCTAGCAGGATTATTCACGCTACAGGTCACAAGAGTTCTCTTGATGTTCTTTTCCTTAGCAACTTGCAAGCCCTGACGGAGAGTCTCTTTAACATAACCTTTTCCTCTTTCTGATGGACGAATGGAGTAGCCAATGTGGCCAGCATAATTCAGTAAACCCTCATTCAGTCTCAATCGCAGATTCAAAAATCCTAGAGCATGACCTGCATCATCAAATGATACAAATTGAATAGAAGGAACACGATTTTCAGGCAAGTTTATTCCCATCTCTTTTTGCATATTTGTTTCCAACCACTCTTCATACACAAAGTTCTCTGTATCCCAAAATCCGCCATCATGGGCTGATTGGCTCTTTTCAAACTCTGCCATCATCTCTAAAACTGTTTCTTTATCTGCTAATCTTGGTCTGCGTAATTCCATCCTTACCTCCCACTAAGAGAAAAGCGAGAGCTGACTCTCACTTTTATTTTTTCTTGTTCTTGTTTAAAAATTGTTCTCTGAGGTTAAGCAAGCGTTCTTTTTTACCAGCTCCACCTTTAGAGTGTTTCTCGTGATAACGGGTTACTTGTGCGCGCCCCTTATCGTCTAATTGATATTTTCCCATTTCATTTCTTTCTAATTTGTTACTTGATGGCCAGCTATTTTAATCGTTGAACCATTCATATGTTTGACACGCGCTGCGATTTCCTTGTGACGCCCATTGACCATAGGTCTCGCTTGAGGATTACCTAAATAGCCACAAGTCCGTTTAACAACGTCTACTGTTTTAGGGTCGCTATTGCCACAGTTTGGACAAGCAAATCCTCTCTCAGTTGGTTCAAAATCCCCTTCAAAGTCACACTTGTAGCAACGGTCAATTGGAGTATTAGTGCCTAGATAGCCGACACGGTCATAGGCATAATCCCAGACAGCTTCCAAGGCCTTTGGATTTTGCTGAAGGACTGGATACTCACAATAATGGATGAAACCACCTGACGCACCTGCTTCCGGATAGACTTTCTCAAAGTCTAATTTTTCAAACGGTGTTGGATTTTTACGAACATCGTAGTGGAAAGAGTTAGTGTAGTATTCCTTGTCTGTGATATCAGGAATAAAGCCGAACTTGTCTGTATCTAGTCGACAGAAACGGTCTGTCAAGCTTTCGGACGGTGTTGAGTAGATAGAGAAATGATAACCGTATTGGTCTGACCACTCTTCTACACGGCGTTTCATATCACGAATGATATCCAGCGTGAATTCCTTGGCTTCTGTATTGTGTTCCCAGCTATTACCAAAGAAGACAGTGGCCACTTCATACAAACCGATATAGCCTAGCGAAACTGTCGCACGACGATTCTTAAAGAGCTGGTCAACACTTTCTTCCTTACCTAGACGATGGCCAAAAGCACCGTATTGATACAGGATAGGAGCATTTGCTGGTGTTGCTTCCTTGGTCCGTTCGACACGATAAACCAGAGCATCTTCTGCAATGTTCATCCGCTCGTTGAAGATTTCCCAGAACTTATTCATGTCGCCCTCAGACTCAAGAGCAATACGAGGCAGGTTAACCGTCACAACACCCAGATTCATGCGACCTGAATTGACCTCGACACCATTTTCATCCTTCCATCCTTGGAGGAACGAACGGCAACCCATAGGCACCTTAAAAGAACCTGTCAAGTCAACAATCTTATCATAAGACAAGACGTCTGGGTACATCCGTTTGGTTGCACACTCAAGAGCCAATTGCTTGATGTCGTAGTTAGGCGAACCTTCTTCTAAATTAAGAGCTCTTTTAAGGGTAAAGATGAGTTTAGGGAAGATGGCTGTACGGTGTTCTGAACCAAGCCCCTTGATACGAATGTTTAAAATAGCTTTTTGAATTTCCCGCTCAAAACGATTGGTTCCTAAACCAAAACCGAGCGAAGTAAAAGGTGTTTGTCCATTTGAAGTAAAGAGAGTATTGATTTCATACTCGAGAGATTGCATGGCATCATAGATGTCTTTTTGTGTTTTCTTCCAAGCGTAATCTTCTCGTTTTTCAGGCAAAACCCATTCTTCCGCATCTTTGAGGTGTTTTTGGTAATTCTTCTCTGCATAAGGCGCCAAGACTTCATCGATACGGTCAGCTGAACAGCCTCCATACTGGCTAGAAGCAACGTTGGCGATGATTTGGGAAATCTGAGCTGTTGCCGTCTGAATAGACTTGGGACTTTCTACCTCTGCATTTCCAATCTTAAAACCATTTGCCAACATACCCTTGAAGTCAATCAAACAGCAGTTGGTCATCGGGGTATAGGGACTGTAGTCCAAATCATGATAGTGGATATCCCCTTTTTGGTGGGCATTGGCTACGTGCTTAGGAAGCATTTGCAACCCGATTGACTTCCCAACAATCCCTGCTGTCAAATCACGTTGGGTGTTAAAGACATCGCTGTCTTTATTAGCATTTTCATTGACAACTGCTTGATCTTTGTTGAGAAGTTTATGGATGCTAAAGTTGATATCCGTCGCTTTTGAACGCTCAAAATCCCTCTGTGTCCTATAAGTAATATACTCCTCAGCTAGCGCATATTCTTTGGCTTCAAGAAGTTCATGTTCTACGATATTTTGAATTTCGTAAATCTTAACCCCCTGTGGAAAGCGACTATGAATTTCTGTGACAATTCGCTCGGTCAGAGCATTTAGGCTCTTTTCAACCAAGGGTGTCACGTCCATAACCTTGTCTGCCGCCTTGTGGATAGCCTTGTCAATCTTGTCCACATCAAATACAACACGTCTCCCATCTCGTTTCTCGACGAAGAGAGTTGGCAAAATTGTAATTTTTTCTTCTAGTGCAATCATATGCATGCTCTTTTCTAAAATGTTCTTTCTAAAAAGTATTATACCACTCTAAAAAGAAAAATCAATATCTTGTGTTAAAAATCCTAAAAATTTTAAAAATACACAAGATATTGATTTTGTTATTTGATTTTATAGATTTTAAACTCTGAGTAATCGGTCTTTACTTGTTGATAATTTTCTTTCAAAATTGTTTCTACTTCAGACCAGACTGGTACCTTATCATTCACAAGAATCATCTTTGGTTGATTTTCTTTTAAATCATTAGTCAAACTAGTTTTATTTTCTTCTGTATTCGTGTAGAAAAGAGGTGATGAGAACATGGATCCAGCCAAACGCTGACTTTCTTTATAAATCTGAACATGAGAATCCCAGATATAAATTTGGTCTCCCTCACTTGTCTCTTGTTTTATTCTATCTACTACTTGATGTTGTTCACTATAAGAAGCTGGATGCAAGACAAAACGAGCTACAAAAGGAACTGCAATTAGATAAACCACTACTAGAATCGGTAAGTAGAGATTTCCCCTCATAAATTTTTTCCATAAAGTTGGAACTTCCTCTCTTCTCCGACGACGTGCTATCCTTCCCGAGTGTTCCCCACGAATACTGGTCATCAAAAGAAGGAGTAAAAATGGAAGGATTAGAATCAAATGCGAACCGTGAAGAGGTTCTTGAGAAAAAAGCAACAAGGCTAGTACAAATAAGAAGGTAAAACTAGCTGGCACTGAAATAACATATAATCTAGATGCTTTAGATTGGAACAAACCGAAAAAAATAAGAATGAAAGCTCCTAATCCAAAGGTTAATAGACCATAGAATAAAGTATTTTCTACTAACTGGGGATTAGTAAAAGTAATCATAGAAGTAAATGGATACAAAAATATACTTAAAGCCTCTCCAAAACCTCCTGAAATGATGACATAGTAGCCTAAAGGATAAAATAGGAGAGAAAAACCAAGTGCTGTCGCAAAAAATTGATAAATTCCATGTATAAAGCGTCCATGTCCAATATTAAAGACCAATAAACCTACAGTTATCGCTACAATAAATAGAAGACTAGTTAGGGGTTCTATGAAAAATGATAGAGCCAAGAAAATCCCCAGACGTAGAAATCCCTTGTCATGGTTAGGATTTGCCAGATAGCCTGCTACTAAAGAAAAGCCTGCAAATAAGAATGGGAGAGCTACAATCGTAGCATAGCCTCCTCCAAAACCAAGACCAGATACCAAAATATAAAATATCGTTAGGAGTTGCTTAGCTTGATCCCTTTGTCCCGTCAGATAGTCAGTTGCAGAAAAAAGGAAATAACCTCCTCCTAAGAGGGCTAGCCATTCTACCAAGGCAAAAAGGATGCCTCCTTGGGTAATATAGAGTAGCAAGTAATAAAGAAGACCTTGACTAGTATAATAGTTACTGTAAAGCTGTCCTCCCTGATGCAAAGCCCAGCCTATATACAGGTCCTGAGCCTGAGAGGGACTTACCATATCTAAAAGTAAAGGAATCACCACAGAAAAAATCGTCGCAATCGTACTTCCGATGATGAGTCTAAAAAACGGGAAAGCTAGGCGCTCTTCTTTTTCTACATGAGATTCAAAGTTCCTATCTAATCTATTTTCAATTTCATTACTCTGTATCGTTTCGGATACTTCTTCGATCCTGCCATATACAGCCATGTCGTTTCTCCTATTCAATTTATCTGTCTTAGTATATCAAAAAGACCTAGAATTGTCAGCTTGCGATGGCTGTTTGAGAGATTTTTTACATAGTTTCACAAAGGTTTCAATTTCCCGAAATCGGTGTAAATGTGTCTGTTTAAATGTCGTGATATAGTTCAATTCTTTCTGAGTCAGCATCTTCCCTCCTACATCTTCTTATTCGTAAAAAGCAAGAAAAAGAGGACTCAGTCATATACTAAGTCCTAGATTTCTTATAAGATAGGGGCAAATAACTGGGCAATTTCCTTAATCAATTTTTGATACCAGCTATTTTTTATCGTATGAGGGAAAATTTCTTGCGATACCGAAAAAATCTCTTGAAAATCTTTTTGAATCTCTATGATTGATGCCGTTTTATATAGCAAAACTGCATTTTCATAGTGGTGAAGCAAACTTCTGTAATCTAAGTTAATGGTTCCAACTGCAGCAAAGTCCTTATCTACTAAGATTTGTTTACTGTGAATGAAGCCTGGACTATACTCAAAAATTCTTACTCCTGCCGATAACAAATCCGAATAAGCCCCTCTTGTGATGAGTTGGATTAATTTTTTATCTGGAATGAAAGGTGTTACAATGCGGATATCAACACCCCTCATAGCTGCATTTTTAATACTCTCAGTTAAATCATAGTCAATAATCAAATAGGGCGTTGTGATATAGACTGAATCAGTAGCCTGATTAATCAAACTTTGATAAACTTTTTTCCCTACCTGAGTACGGAAGATGGGCTTGGGTCCACTACCGTAAGGAATGCAGAGCCCTTGGCTAGAACAAGGCTGGTTTTCCAAGTGATACTGGTCAAAATCGCTGATTTCCCCACGATTGATGTACCAAGTCATCAAAAAGAGACGAGTTAGAGCCTTGACACCAGGACCATCTAAGCGAATCCCACTATCCTTCCAATAGCCAAATCGTTCTACATGATTGATGTACTCATCGGCTAAGTTAATCCCTCCTGTATAGGCTACCTGACCATCTATGACAAGGATTTTACGATGGTCTCTATTATTGTAAGCTACTGTCAAACGAGGAATCACCTTGTTAAACTTATGGGCTTCAATTCCTCGACTACGAAGCTGAATAGTATAGTCGCCAGGTAAAGTCGCCATACAGCCTATATCATCATAGAGCATCTTGATCTCTACACCCTGAGCTGCCTTTTGCTCTAGTATATCTAGTATGCTATTCCACATCAGACCTTCTTCGACAATATAGTACTCTAGAAAGATAAATTTCTCAGCTTTCTTGAGGTCTTCCAACATATGTTGCCACATTCTTTCACCTGAAGAAAAGAATTGTGAGTCGGTTCGATCATAGACATCGGCATTGCTATCCATACTCAACAAAGATTTGATAACTCCGTAAGCCGCCTTATCATCTTCCTTCAATTTCTGGCGGAGTGCTTTACTGTTATCTTCCCGAAAATGCATAGAACCAAGTTTGTCCAACTGTTTGATTTCTTTTTTGGACAATCGCCTTTCTCCGAACATCAGATAGAGCAGGGGGCCAATGATAGGAACAAAAGTTACCACTAACCACATTACTTTGCTTTCAGGTGTCATAGAACGATTGACAATCGCGACAATAGTCGCCATACTCATAATGATTAAGAGAATCACCCAAAGAATAGGAGCCATCCGCCCTACATAAAGAAAGAGGCCAAAAACAAGAGAAAGTTCAAGTAGCATAATTGAAAGACTAAAACCATACTTGGACATCAATAATTGAAATTTCCTATATTTCATATCCCCTCCTTGATAGTTTGAATGCTAAAAACAGGTAATTGATACTAGTATAACGCAGATATTCAATAGAAGGCAAGTATTTATCATCATTTTCTAAGTAAAAGTAAAAGAGACCGACAAATCCAGTCTCCTTCTAGTCTATTTTGATAAAACGATACGATCTGAAGCGTCTCTATCCATATCGTCAATAATCATCTGATTTCCATTAATTGCATAAATCTTGGCATCATCACCAATAATCATACGTTGATTAGCAGTGTCGAAGCTAACCTGTTTGACTTTCTGATCCCCGTCAGATTCGAGCTCAGTCCATGTACCAGTAGTTCCAGTTACCACTAAAGTGATACGGTCTCCGTCATCCTGACCGGTATAAGTCCCATCAATATTAGTTGGTTGAGCTGTAACTGTATTTTGTGAAGAACTTGTTGATGCCTGGTTTGTATTTTCTGTAGAAGATGAAACAGCAGGTTGTGATTGCTGAGTTTGTTGAGTTTGCGATTGAGCTACTGGTTGTTGAACCTGTTGAGCTCTCTGTGAACAAGCTACTAGGAGACTAAGACTTGCTAGAGAAGCAAGAGAAAGTGTGAATCTTTTTAATTTCATGATGAATTTCCTTTCTTCTACTAATTTATAGAAAAATTTCATTCTAATTAGTAGTCCTTCTAGTATAACAAATTCAAAAAATGTGGTCAATTTATCTGCTCATGGGCCAGCAAGTAGCTCCGTACTTCTGATATAAAATAGAGAGACCCTGTAATGAACAACAAGTCCTGCGCGTCTGCCCTTGCTTCAAAATTTCTAATAAATTCTCGGTAAGAAGGAATCACATCGTAACCTGTTACATCTGTCTCCTCCAGAGCCCCTTGATAGTCAAAGCCGGTCACCTTGAGTTCCACCTGAGGTAAATTTTCAGTCAGATAACCCAACATCCCTTGATAATCCTTACGTTTCAAGGCTCCAAAGAGGATTTGAGGACGATAGCCTTCCTGCTCTTTTTCTTTGATAAACTCAACCAAGCGAGTCAAGGCAGGGAGGTTATGAGCACCATCCAAGTAAATCTGTGGGCGAATACGCTCCAAACGCCCAGCCCAATGGGTCTTCTCCAGAGCCTGTCTTACAGCCTGCTCATCAACAACTTCCTTTTCTTCCCTCATAAAGAGAAGAAATGCTTGCAATGCCAAGGCTGCATTTTCCTGCTGATAGGCTCCTTCCAATCCTATTTTCAGCTGTGGAAAATTCCCCAAAGAACTTGAAAAACTGCCATTCAGCATTGAAAAATCTTGACCTGCATGATAAAGGTCAACAGCTAAAGATTCAGCTTTTTTCTGACAAACAAGCCTAGCTTCTGGAGCCAGCTTAGCAATCACTGCCTTTTTACCAGACTTGAAAATACCAGCTTTCTGCTCTGCGATTGCTTCTAGACTATCGCCCAGAGTCTCCTGATGGTCAAGTCCGATGGAAGTGATGACAGCAATCTCTCCAGTTACCACATTGGTCGTATCAAGTAAGCCTCCAATTCCCACTTCTAATAAAACCAAATCCACCTCTTGCTCCCTAAAATAGAGGAAAGCAATCAAGGTTAGCAATTCAAAAAAGGACAACTGGTCATGGGTTTGCAGAAGCGTCTTTTCCATCTCCTTGACCTGCTCAGCTAAACGGATAAAATCTGCGTCAGCTATTGGTTGCCCATTAATGCAGATTCGATCATTGATAGAGACGATATGAGGGGAGGTAAAGGTCGCAACTTTTTTGCCATGCCCCATAAATAACTCCCTCATAAAAGCAATGGTAGAGCCTTTCCCATTAGTCCCAGTGACGTGGATAATAGGGTAAGACATCTCGGGATTTCCTAACAAATCCACCGCTTCTTGCATTCGGCCCAAGCCTGATCGAAAATTCAAACCAATCCGACTATGGAGCCATTCTTCTACTTCAACCATACACATCTCCTTGACAAATGCCCAACCAACTACCATGACAAAGCATGATGACTAATAAAAACAAGGCCAGGATTTTCGTCCCGACCTCTTACCTGGTTAGCTAATAACTAGCTACTATGAATTCTAACGTGGAGTAGATTCACCAGCTCTCTTATTTCAAGGAGCTGGGCTAAAAACATCCACTGGACGTTCCAACTCTTCCCAATTTCTAGGAGTTGGGGTAAAAATATCCCCCGGACTTACTGACGGTTTTTATTTTTAGCGTCAGGCTAAAAACGTCCCCCGGACGTTTTTACTCCTCCATAAAACTGTTGAAGACTTCTTCAATCATATTCCATTCGTCTTCTGAGTCTTCTGGGATTGGTTGCAATTCACCTTCTGTTCCATCTTCGTTTTCGATGAATGAGTAAGCTTGGATTTCAACTTGTCCGTCTTCGTCTTCTTCTGCGTTAACTGGTACTAGAAGAACATAGTTTTTACCAAATTCTTCTTTTCCGTCAATGGTCAAAAGGATTTCAAACAAGGTTTCATTTCCTTGCTCATCTACTAGTGTGATTAGTTCACGTTCTTCGTGGTCGTGGTTATGATCGTGTGACATAGCCTCTCCTTTATATTAAAATTTTCTATCTAAATAATTTTGTAAAATCAGCTGAGCTGCTAACTTATCAATGACTTTCTTACGCTTGTTGCGACTGATATCTGCTTGTTCAATCAGCATGCGCTCCGCAGCAACTGTTGTCAAGCGTTCATCCTGATAGTCTACTGGTAAACCAAAAAGCTCTTCTAGCTTCGCTCCGTATGCCTGACTAGCTTCCACGCGCGGTCCGCTTGTATTGTTCATGTTTTTAGGCAAGCCCACTACAAATCGTTCCACCTTATAAGTATCAACCAACTCCTTAACGCGGTCAAAACCAAATTGGCCTTGCTCCTCATTGATTTGGATGATCTCAAGTCCTTGAGCTGTAAAACCGAACGGATCGCTAATGGCCACCCCTACCGTTTTTGAACCGACGTCCAATCCCATAATTCTCATAGGTTATAGATCGACTCCTTGTCCTTTAAGGTAGTAGCGGACCAATTCTTCAACGATTTCATCGCGCTCATACTTACGGATTTGATTTCGTGCATTATTATAACGAGGAACGTAGGCAGGGTCTCCACTCAATACGTAACCTACGATTTGGTTGATTGGGTTGTAGCCCTTATCGTTCAACGAAGCATAAACATCAGTCAGAGTTTCGCTAATTTCTTTTTTATTGGAATCGTCCAATTTAAAACGTACTGTTTCTTCAGTAAATCCCATTCTAACACCCTCTTTCCTTAGAATAGTACCATTATAGCATAATTCCTTACCTTCTACAATTCAGGCAGTCTATTTATTTGGATTTTCTACTGTTCTGTCGCGCCATTTGCCAATCTGTCTGAAATATATTTGCTTGGTTCATTTTTCAAAAGATTTTCCAAGCCAATATTCTTCAAATATTCCAACTGGGAAGCCTTTTTGACGTCCAAAACTTGAAAATCATAACTAGTCGTTGTTTGAAGTTCTGTTGCACTCAATAGTTTAGTTTCAAGCTTAAATCCTGCTAATTTACGAGCTTCTACGATGGATTCGTCTTTCTCTTCCGCCTCGAGAAGAGCTTTTTGGGTTTCTTCCACTCCATGTTGGTCAATATAGGTCTTCAACTCATCTGAGACTGGACGCTTTTGTTGAATGGTTAGGTTCAAAAAAGTTTTGTCTTTATAAGTAATGGTTTGGGTTTGCTGGCTACCATCATCTGATTTCGGCAAAATCAAAGTCTTGGTTACAACTGTATTCTTCTCAGCATTCTCAATCACTGGTAATGCCGACTGAAGCGTATCCTTTTCTGTTTTTGTAGCTTTTCCAGTTTCTTTTTTCTGTCCGCAACCAACCAGGACAAAAAGGAAAGCTAGACTAACAAGAACTATTTTTTTCATTTCTTTCTTCTTTCTTTTTGAGATTAATACTCAATGAAAATCAAAGAGCAAACTAGGAAACTAGCCGCAGGCTGTACTTGAGTACGGCAAGGCGATGTTGACGCGGTTTGAATTTGATTTTTGAAGAGTATAAAATAGAATAAGACTGGGAGTTGCCCCCAGCCTTGATGTTTATAGAGCTGCACGCAAACGTGCTTCTGCATTTTCTACATTACGGACAGAGCGTGGTAGGAAGGCACGAATATCGTCTTCCTTGTAGCCAACTTGCAGGCGTTTCTCATCTACAAGGATTGGGCTCTTTAAAATTCTCGGTGTTTCCATGATCAGATTGAGGACTTCGTTGACACTCAAATCTTCAATATCCACTCCAAGGGCTTTGGCATAGCGATTTTTAGACGAAACGATGCTGGCTATTCCGTTATCTGTTTTGGTTAGAATATCCAGTAATTCTTCTCTCGTAATTCCTTCTTTACCAAGGTTTTGTTCTTTATAACTTAACTGGTGGGCATTGAGCCAGGTTTTTGCTTTTTTACAGCTAGTACAACTTGAGACTGTATAAATTTTAATCATGTACCTACCCCTTTCGCTACATGTTACTATCAGTTTAGTCTATTATACCACAAAAAACATCCGACTTGCGACCTATTTTTAAATTTTTTTGACTTTTTTCGTCATTTTCGTACTTTTTTCTTGACAAATAACTAAATGACTATCAACTCTTTTGGAGCTAGGGTCAATAATTCACAACCTGTCTCTGTAATCAGAATATCATCCTCGATACGAACGCCATATTTACCTTCGATATAGATACCTGGTTCATCGGTTAAGGCCATACCTGCCTTAATAGTTTCTGTAGAAGTCTGGCTAAAGTATGGTTCCTCATGAATATCCAGCCCGATACCATGGCCAATACCGTGAGTAAAGTAGTCACCGTAACCTGCTTCAATGATAATATCGCGAGGAATTTTGTCAAAGTCACGGAAGCCTAAGCCTGCCTTAGCTTGGTCAATCAAGGCTTGGTTGGCTTTCAAAACTGTATTGTAAATCTCTGCCTGCTCGTCACTGACATGCCCCAGATAGATAGTCCGTGTCATATCGCTGACATAGTGGTCATAAAGACATCCGAAGTCCATGGTAATAGCTTCTCCCAGCTCCACTGGTTTGTGCATAGGATGGGCATGTGGTTTAGAAGAGTTGATACCACTGGCTAGGATAGTGTCAAAAGACAAGCCAGATGCTCCCAACTCACGCATGCGGAAGTCAAGGAAGTTGGCAATCTCAATCTCTGTCTTTCCAGGTTTGATAAAATCAAGTGCATCATGGAAAGCTTGGTCTGAGATAGAACAAGCCTTGCGAATCGCTGCAATCTCCGCTTCATCCTTAATCATTCGAAGACCTTCAACAAACTGAGTTTGTGGAAGCAAGTCCAAACCTGCAAAAGCTGCCTGCATACGATGATAATAAGAAACTGAAATCTCATCTTCAAAACCGATTCGAGACAAACCCATGTCCTTAACAATGCCTGCAATGACAGCCAATTCATCACGGTCAGCCACAATCTCAAAACCACTGGTTTCTTGCTTGGCTGCAATGATATAGCGAGAGTCTGTCACCAAGACCTGACGGTCACGACTGATAAAGACTGTTCCGTTTGAACCCCAAAAACCAGTCAGGTAATAGACGTTTTTAAGGTTATTAATGATGATACCATCTAGTTCTTTTTCTTGCATTTTAGCTATAAATGCTTGTACACGTTTATTCATGATGTAACTTTCCTTTCAAATACTGTCCTGTGTAGCTGGCTTCATTGGCCGCTACTTCTTCTGGAGTTCCTGTTGCGATGATGGTTCCACCGCCGACACCGCCCTCAGGACCCAAGTCAATAATATGGTCTGCCGTCTTGATAACATCCAGATTGTGCTCAATGACAAGAACTGTATTGCCATCATCGACAAAGCGAGCTAAAACCTTGAGCAAGCGAGCAATGTCCTCAGTATGCAACCCTGTCGTTGGCTCATCCAGAATATAGAATGACTTGCCTGTCGAGCGTTTGTGGAGTTCACTAGCCAGTTTCATACGCTGAGCTTCTCCCCCAGAAAGGGTGGTAGCAGGTTGCCCCAATGTCACATAACCAAGTCCCACATCCTTAATAGTCTGAAGTTTACGTTGAATTTTCGGAATATGTTGGAAGAATTCCACCGCATCATTGACAGTCATATCCAAGACTTGCGAGATATTCTTTTCCTTGTAATGAACTTCTAGGGTTTCACTATTGTAGCGAGTCCCGTGGCAGACTTCACAAGCCACATAAACATCTGGCAAGAAGTGCATCTCAATCTTGATAATCCCGTCACCTGAGCAGGCTTCACAACGACCTCCCTTGACGTTGAAACTGAAACGACCCTTCTTGTAGCCTCGAATCTTGGCTTCATTTGTCTGAGCAAAAAGGTCACGTATATCGTCAAAAACTCCTGTATAGGTAGCTGGGTTGGACCTCGGCGTTCGTCCGATAGGGCTCTGATCAATATCAATCAAGCGGTCTACATGCTCAATCCCTGTAATAGTCTTAAATTTACCAGGCTTGTCTGAATTACGGTTGAGCTTCTGGGCAATAGCTTTTTTGAGAATGCTATTGATTAGGGTCGATTTTCCTGAACCTGATACACCTGTCACCGCGATGAATTTTCCTAGTGGGAAGCGAGCTGTGACATTTTGCAAGTTGTTCTCACGCGCTCCTGTCACTTCGATAAAACGACCATTTCCAGCACGTCGCTCTTCTGGCACTGGAATAGCACGTTTGCCTGACAAGTACTGGCCTGTGATAGACTTACTGTTACGAGCTACCTGTTTGGGCGTACCTGCCGCAACAATCTCCCCACCAAAAACACCCGCACCAGGACCAACGTCAATCAGATAATCCGCCTCACGCATGGTATCTTCGTCATGTTCCACTACTATGAGAGTATTACCCAAATCACGCATCTTTTTGAGACTGGCAATCAGACGGTCATTATCCCTCTGGTGAAGACCGATTGACGGCTCATCTAGAATATAAAGAACACCTGATAGGTTAGAACCAATCTGGGTTGCCAAGCGAATACGCTGACTTTCCCCACCTGAAAGGGTTCCTGCCGAACGAGACAGGGTTAGATAGTTAAGACCCACGTTATTAAGGAAGGTCAAACGGTCCTTGATTTCCTTGAGAATAGGCCGAGCAATGATGGCTTCATTTTCAGACAAGGTTAGCTGACTCACCAAGTCCAAGTGGTCTGCGATAGACAGGTCTGAAATTTCTCCGATATGTGGCCCTTGCTCGCCACCCACACGGACAGACAAGGCCTGGTCATTGAGACGGTAGCCGCGACAGGTTCCGCAAGTCATCTCATTCATGTAGAGACGCATCTGGGTGCGGGTGTAATCGCTATTAGTCTCGTGGTAACGACGCTTGATATTATTGACAACTCCCTCAAAAGGAATGTCAATATCACGCACGCCACCAAACTCATTCTCATAGTGGAAATGGAATTCCTTGCCATTAGACCCATAGAGAATCAAGTTCTTGTCTTCTTCTGACAAGTCCTCAAAAGGCGTGTCCATATCTACTCCAAAAGCTATCATGGCCTGCTCTAGCATATTTGGATAGTAGTTGGATGAGATAGGATTCCAAGGGGCCAAGGCTCCCTCACGTAAGGTTTTGCTAGCATCTGGCACTACCAAATCAGTATCCACCTCTAGCTTAATACCCAAACCATCACACTCACTACAAGAACCAAAAGGAGCATTGAAGGAGAAGAGACGAGGCTCTAACTCTGGAACAGTAAATCCACAAACTGGACAGGCATAATGCTCAGAGAAGAGCAACTCAGAGTCGTCCATAGCGTCGATAATGACATAACCTTCTGCGATACGAAGGGCAGCCTCAATGGAATCAAAGAGACGACTACGAATGCCCTCCTTGATAACAATACGGTCAACCACGACATCAATATTGTGTTGCTTGCTCTTGGACAACTCTGGCACTTCGGTCACATCATAGACTTCCCCATCCACACGGACACGAACATAGCCGTCTTTCTGAACTTTCTCGATAACACTCTTATGTTGGCCTTTTTTCTTGCGGATGACAGGGGCCAAGATCTGCAAGCGCTGGCGTTCAGGTAATTCTAAAACCTTGTCCACGATTTGCTCCACAGAAGAGGCCTTGATAGCCCCATGCCCGTTGATACAGTAAGGCGTCCCCACACGTGCGTAGAGGAGGCGCAGATAGTCATTGATTTCAGTCGTTGTTCCCACGGTCGAACGTGGGTTTTTGCTAGTCGTTTTTTGGTCGATGGAAATAGCAGGGCTGAGACCATCAATGGCATCTACATCTGGCTTCTCCATATTTCCCAAAAACTGGCGAGCGTAGGCTGACAAACTCTCCACATAGCGACGTTGTCCCTCCGCATAGAGGGTATCAAAGGCCAGACTGGATTTCCCTGAACCTGACAAACCAGTCACTACAACCAGCTTGTCTCGTGGAATTTCCACATCAATATTTTTTAAATTATGGGCACGCGCCCCATGAATGACAATTTTATCTTGCATCTTTGTTCTTTCTAGTCCATTATTGCTTACCATTATACCAAAAAAAGTGAGATTCTATTACCCAAAAGGCTGAATTTGTAGTATAATAGTACGGTGTGAAAAAATCTGAAAAATGAGAAAGGATAAGGGATATGAAACAAGTTTTTCTCTCTACAACAACTGAATTTAAAGAGATCGATACGCTTGAACCGGGTACTTGGATCAATCTCGTTAATCCGACTCAAAATGAATCACTCGAAATCGCTAACGCCTTCGATATCGACATTGCCGACCTCCGAGCACCGCTCGATGCGGAAGAAATGTCTCGTATTACGATTGAAGACGAGTACACCCTGATTATCGTTGACGTGCCGGTCACAGAAGAAAGAAATAATCGCACCTACTACGTAACCATCCCGCTTGGTATTATCATCACAGAGGAAACCATTATCACTACGTGTTTGGAACCATTACCAGTCCTCGATGTCTTTATCAACCGTCGATTGCGTAATTTCTACACCTTCATGCGTTCACGTTTTATCTTTCAGATTCTCTATCGCAATGCAGAGCTTTACCTAACAGCCCTTCGTTCAATCGACCGTAAGAGTGAGCAGATCGAAAGTCAACTGCATCAATCAACTCGTAATGAAGAATTGATTGAGCTGATGGAATTGGAAAAAACTATCGTCTATTTCAAGGCCTCCCTCAAAACAAATGAGCGCGTGATTAAGAAATTGACCAGCTCAACCAGCAATATCAAGAAATACCTTGAGGACGAAGACCTGCTTGAAGATACCCTGATTGAAACCCAACAGGCCATCGAGATGGCAGATATCTATGGAAATGTCTTACACTCTATGACAGAGACCTTTGCCTCTATCATTTCCAACAACCAGAACAACATCATGAAAACCTTGGCCCTTGTGACCATCGTCATGTCTATCCCAACTATGGTCTTTTCTGCCTACGGGATGAACTTTAAGGATAATGAAATCCCCCTAAACGGCGAGCCGAATGCCTTCTGGTTAATCGTTTTTATCGCCTTTGCTATGAGTGTCTCTCTCACTCTCTATCTCATCCATAAAAAATGGTTCTAAGAGGAGTTCCTATGTCTCAGATTGATCTACAAAAATTAACAAAGAAAAACCAAGAGTTTATCCACATCGCTACCCAACAATTCATCAAAGATGGGAAAACAGACGCTGAAATCAAAACTATTTTTGAGGAAGTTATTCCCCAAATCCTTGAGGAGCAATCTAAAGGTACGACTGCTCGTTCCCTCTATGGCGCACCGACCCACTGGGCTCATAGTTTCACTGTCAAGGAACAATATGAAAAAGAGCATCCAAAAGAAAATGATGATCCAAAACTCATGATTATGGACTCAGCTCTTTTCATCACTAGCCTCTTTGCCCTCGTCAGCGCCCTCACAACCTTCTTTGCGGCAGATCAAGCTTTCGGCTATGGATTTGTCACCCTCCTATTAGTTGGGCTGGTTGGTGGATTTGCCTTCTACTTGATGTACTACTTTGTTTACCAATATTATGGACCAGATATGGACCGCAGTCAACGTCCACCTTTCTGGAAATCTGTACTGGTTATCCTAGCTTCTATGTTCCTTTGGTTGCTTGTCTTCTTTGCAACAAGCTTCCTACCAGCTAGCCTTAACCCAGTACTTGCTCCATTGCCGCTGGCTATTATCGGAGCAGCCCTCCTAGCCCTTCGCTTCTATCTCAAGAAACGTTTGAATATCCGTAGCGCAAGCGCAGGACCAACACGCTATTAAGAAGAATGATAAAAGCAACTGCAGATGCGGTTGCTTTTTCACTTACTTTTTTGATTTTAAAGTATTCTTCTGACATCCCACATAGCTCTATCTAATCTTTTGTGATACAATAGGCTCAATCTATTTCTAGGAGGATAAAATATGATTTCTACTATTGGTATTGTTAGTTTATCTAGTGGCATTATCGGAGAGGACTTTGTCAAACACGAAGTTGACTTGGGTGTCCAACGTCTCAAGGACTTAGGACTCAATCCTATCTTTTTGCCCCATTCGCTAAAAGGATTAGACTTTATCAGGGACCATCCTGAAGCGCGTGCAGAGGATTTGATTCATGCCTTTTCTGATGATAGCATCGATATGATCCTATGTGCCATCGGTGGAGACGATACCTATCGCTTACTACCTTATCTTTTTGAAAATGATCAACTACAAAAGGTTATCAAACAAAAAATTTTTCTTGGCTTCTCGGATACAACCATGAACCACCTCATGTTGCATAAACTAGGAATCAAGACTTTTTATGGTCAATCCTTCTTAGCAGACATTTGTGAATTAGACAAGGAGATGTTGCCCTATAGCCTTCACTACTTTAAAGAATTGATTGAGACGGGAAGAATTTCAGAAATCCGCCCTAGTGACGTTTGGTATGAGGAACGAACTGATTTTAGTCCCAAGGCTCTGGGGATACCTCGTGTCAGTCATGCAAATACCGGTTTTGACTTGTTGCAAGGAAATGCCCAGTTCGAGGGGAAAATCCTCGGTGGTTGCCTCGAATCCCTCTGCGATATCTTTGACAACTCTCGATACGCAGACAGCACGGAGCTCTGCCAAAAATACAAACTTTTCCCTGACTTGTCAGACTGGGAAGGAAAAATCCTCTTGCTAGAAACAAGCGAAGAAAAGCCTGAGCCAGAAGACTTCAAAAAGATGTTGCAGACTTTAAAGGACACTGGTATATTCGCGGTCATCAGTGGACTCTTGGTCGGAAAACCTATGGATGAAACTTTCTATGACGACTATAAAGAGGCACTATTGGATATCATTGACAGCAATATCCCGATTATCTATAATCTGAATGTCGGCCACGCAACTCCAAGAGCCATTGTACCCTTCGGAGTCCACGCCTATGTAGATGCACAGGAACAAGTCATTCGCTTTGACTATAACAAAAAATAAATAGTGTCTCTATTTTTGTGCTTTTGTATTCGTTTTCGTTACAATTTGTATCTGAATTTATTGCATTTCGCTAATTTCTATGATATCCTTTTGAAGGAGGTGTATATGACAAAACAAAAAATTAATCGAATCGTAGGTTCTATTGGTGCCTTTATTGGAATCATAGTATTTATTGCCTACATACCTCAAATTATCGCTAATTTACAGGGAAATAAAGCTCAACCATTTCAACCTTTATCAGCTGCTATATCTTGCTTAATCTGGGTTATTTATGGATGGACAAAGGAACCTAAGAAGGATTGGATACTAATCATTCCAAATTCAGCTGGTGTTATTTTAGGTGGAATCACTTTTTTGACTTCACTCTAACAAATCTAATAGTATATATAAAAAGCTGGGAAAAATTTCTCAGCTTTTTTCTATATTCTCAGATATGCTAGTTACCTGTACATACTAACGACCGCTTTTCCACTCACAATCATTCTCATGGTCATCAACTAGCCCTGCAGCCTGTAGAAAAGACAAGACGGCGACTGGGCCTGTGAACTTGAAGCCTCGTTTTTTGAGATCTTTGGCTAACTTCTCAGACAGAGGTGTTTTAGCTGGGGCTTGGCGGTAATCGGGAACATCGTTAACGATCGTTTTCCCCTCAACAAAAGACCAAAGATAGGCATCAAAAGAGCCGTACTCTGCCTGTAGTCGTAGAAAGGCTTGGGCGTTAGCGCGTGTAGCAAAAATCTTGGCTCTATTTCGGATGATGGCTGGATTATCCAGCAAGTTTTCCAATTCGGTGTCGGTCATCTCTGCGACCGCTTGAATTTGATAGCCATGAAAGGCTTCTCGGAAAGCTTGGCGTTTGTTGAGCACCGTTTCCCAAGATAGGCCTGCCTGATAGGTTTCCATACACAACAACTCAAACAATGCTTGGTCATCATGGAGGGGCTGGCCCCACTCCTCATCATGATAGGCGATGTAGAGCGGATTGGTCATCTTGACCCACGAACAACGTTTTGTCATGTTCTGCTCCTATTTGACCAACATTTTAAGGGCCGACTTGATATAGTTCTCAGCTGTATCTGTCGTTCCTTCAAAGAATTTCTTGATTTTCTTGAGCTCGGTCGCCTTGTAGCCCAGAGCCAGCATGGCTTCCATAGCTTCTTCCAATTCTTGGTTTTCAGCGCTAGCTTGCACTACGACCTTGGCAGGAAGGTCATCTCCTGCAACTACTACCTTGCCTTCCAAGTCCAGCACCATCTGCTGGGCTGTTTTCTTACCAATTTTAGGGAACTTGGTCAAGTAGGTGATGTTCTTAGTTTCAATGGCTTGAACCAAGCCAGCATTGTCATCAGCAGCAATAATAGCAAGAGCTGATACAGGACCAATCCCAGAGACCGAAATCAAACTGAGAAAAAGCTTTTTCTCGTCTTCTGAGCGAAATCCATAAAGCAGATGAGCGTCCTCACGTACGACTTGATGCACATAAATTTGAGCTTCTTGGTTGACCTGACCTGAATAAGCATAGGGGTTGGCCACATGCAGGATATAACCGATACCATTGGTTTCAAGAACAATGTATTTAGCAGTGATTTTAGTAATGATTCCTTTTAAATATTCGTACATAGTTTTCCTTTTCT
>CAUQIP010000032.1:0-20131 GCA_963518235.1 uncultured Streptococcus sp.
CCCAAGTTGATTTCTATGAATAAAGGAGAAAGCAGATGCTACTAATCAAAAATGGTCGTGTAATGGATCCCAAGTCTGGTTTGGATCAAGTGTGTGATGTCTTAGTTCAAGATGGGAAAATTGTCAAAATTGCACCTGAGATTAAAGAAGAAGGAGCAGAGATGATTGATGCTACAGGTCTTGTGGTTGCTCCTGGTTTGGTTGATATTCATGTGCATTTCCGTGAACCTGGTCAAACACACAAGGAAGATATTCATACCGGTGCCCTAGCAGCCGCTGCAGGTGGTTTTACAACTGTCGTCATGATGGCTAATACTAGTCCAACCATTTCAGACGTGGATACTTTGCAAGAAGGTCTCCAGTCAGCTGCCAAAGAGAAGATTAATGTTAAGACGGTTGCGACCATAACTAAGAATTTTAATGGGCAAGATTTGACTGACTTTAAGGCACTCTTAGAAGCTGGTGCGGTTGGTTTCTCAGACGACGGTATCCCACTTGAAAGTAGTAAAGTGGTCAAGGAAGCCATGGAGGAAGCCAAAAAGCTTAATACCTTTATTAGTCTTCATGAGGAAGATCCAGGTTTGAATGGGATTCTTGGGTTTAACGAAAATATTGCTAAAGAGCATTTCCATATTTGCGGTGCTACTGGGGTCGCTGAGTACGCTATGATGGCGCGTGATGTCATGATTGCCTATGCAACTAAGGCCCATGTTCATATCCAGCATTTGTCTAAGGAGGAAAGTGTTAAAGTAGTGGAGTTTGCTCAAGGATTGGGTGCGAAAGTCACAGCAGAAGTAGCGCCACAGCATTTTTCTAAGACAGAAGCACTTCTTTTGACTCATGGTAGCAATGCTAAGATGAATCCACCTCTTCGTTTAGAATCAGACCGTCGTGCTGTTATCGAAGGTCTTAAATCAGGCGTCATCACAGTTATCGCGACGGACCATGCGCCTCACCATGCGGATGAAAAAAATGTCGAAGATATTACCAAAGCGCCATCTGGTATGACTGGCTTAGAAACATCCCTGTCTCTCGGTTTGACTTATTTGGTGGAAGCTGGTGAGTTGAGCTTGATGGAATTACTTGAAAAAATGACATACAACCCATCCAAGCTTTACAACTTTGAAGCAGGTTACTTGGCTGAGAATGGTCCAGCGGACATCACTATTTTTGATGCTAAGGCTGACCGCCTTGTGGACTCCCATTTTGCTTCAAAAGCAGCTAATTCACCATTCATCGGTGAAACCTTAAAAGGGCAGGTTAAATACACCATCTGTAAGGGACAAATCGTCTATCAAAACTAGGTGGGAGTCTGCTCTGTAAACAAAAAGAATAGAGAGACTATATGTACCAAACCCATCATTTTAAAGATAAGTTTATCTTATTTTTAAAGATATTTTTCCCTATCCTGATTTATCAATTTGCCAATTATTCTGCATCCTTTGTTGATACGACTATGACTGGCCAATACAATACCATGGACTTGGCTGGTGTGTCTATGGCAACCAGTATCTGGAATCCTTTCTTTACCTTTCTAACTGGTATTGTTTCAGCCTTGGTGCCCATCGTTGGCTACCATCTTGGTCGAGGTAAAAAGGAAGAAGTTGCGTCAGATTTCTACCAGTTCATCTATCTGGCCTTGGGCCTATCTGTGCTCTTGCTGGGAATGGTGCTTTTCTTGGCACCGTCAATCTTGAATCATATTGGACTCGAAGCACCGGTGGCGGCAGTAGCGGTTCGCTATCTTTGGTTTTTATCTATCGGAATTATCCCCCTGTTGCTTTTTAGTGTCATTCGCTCCTTGCTGGATTCGCTAGGGCTGACCAAACTGTCCATGTACCTCATGCTTTTGTTACTTCCCTTGAATAGTGGATTTAACTATCTCTTGATTTACGGGGCCTTTGGTGTTCCAGAGTTGGGAGGTGCTGGCTCTGGATTAGGTACTTCCTTGGCTTATTGGGTCTTGCTGGGAATTTCTATTCTAGTTCTATTTAAGCAGGAGAAGCTCAAAGCCCTACATCTTGAGAAACGAATTCCACTTAATATGGATAAAATTAAGGAAGGAGTTCGCTTAGGTTTGCCTATTGGGGGAACTGTCTTTGCCGAAGTGGCTATCTTTTCTGTGGTTGGTTTGATTATGGCTAAGTTTTCGTCCTTGATTATTGCTAGTCACCAGTCAGCTATGAATTTTTCAAGTCTTATGTACGCCTTTCCTATGAGTATCTCATCGGCTATGGCTATTGTTGTTTCCTATGAAGTGGGAGCCAAGCGATTTGATGATGCGAAAACCTATATTGGTTTAGGAAGATGGACAGCCCTTATTTTTGCAACCTTCACCTTATCCTTCCTTTACATTTTTAGGGGAAATGTGGCCATTCTTTATGGTAACGACCCAGAATTTATCGATGTGACAGCGCGCTTTTTGACTTACAGCCTTTTCTTCCAGTTAGCAGATACCTTTGCGGCACCGCTTCAGGGAATTTTGCGGGGGTATAAGGATACAGTTATTCCTTTTTACCTTGGTTTGGTTGGTTATTGGGGCGTAGCAATCCCAGTGGCTATGCTATTTGATTCCCTAACAGATTTTGGCGCTTATTCTTACTGGATCGGTTTGATTATTAGTCTAATCGTGAGTGGGGCGCTCTACCGTTGGCGTTTAACTGTGATTACGAAGAGATTTGAATCTTTAGCAAAATCTAAAAGATAAAAAAGTTTGTGAAAAAATATTCTTAACAAGAAAATCCCTTATTCCTATGGGATTTTCTTTTTTAATTTGTGAAATTTTCTTTAGAAAAACTTTGACAGTACTTACCAAAAACGGTAAAATAGTAAGGTAAGAAGAAAGTTAGAAAGGCAAGAAGATGTCAACTTTAGATAAAAATCTTTTGCTAGAGATGTTCCGCAAGATGGAAGAAATCCGTCGTATGGACTTAAAAATTGCGCAATTAGTAAAGAAGGGGAAAGTGCCAGGAATGACGCACTTTTCTGTTGGAGAAGAGGCAGCTAACGTGGGTGCTATGTTGGCTCTCAAGCCAGATGATCTAATTACCTCAAACCACCGTGGTCACGGACAAGCTATTGCAAAAGGAATTGACCTCAATGGAATGATGGCTGAAATCCTTGGTAAATACACTGGAACCTGTAAAGGTAAAGGTGGTTCTATGCATATCGCTGACCTTGATGCTGGTAACCTTGGTGCCAATGGTATCGTAGGTGGTGGTATGGGAATCGCTGTTGGTGCAGCCCTTAGTCAGCAAATGCAAAATACCGGAAAAATCGTTGTCTGCTTCTTTGGAGATGGTGCGACCAACGAAGGTGTTTTCCACGAAGCAGTAAATATGGCTTCTATCTGGAACCTGCCAGTCATTTTCTATTGCATTAACAACGGTTACGGTATCTCTGCGGATATCAAGAAGATGACTAATGTGGAGCATATCCATCAACGTAGTGCTGCTTATGGAATTCCTGGAATGTTCATCAAAGATGGAAACAATGTCATCGACGTCTACGAAGGATTTAAGAAAGCTGTAGACCATGTTCGTGGTGGTAAAGGTCCGGTCTTGATTGAAAGTGTAACTTATCGCTGGCTTGGTCACTCATCATCTGACCCTGGTAAATATCGTACTCGTGAAGAAGTGGAGTTGTGGAAACAAAAAGACCCGATCGAAAACCTTCGCAAGTACCTCATTGAAAACACTATTGCAAGTGCCGAAGAATTGGAAGAAATCCAAGCGCAAGTCAAGGAAGCAGTGGAAGCTTCTGTTAAATTTGCAGAAGAAAGTCCATTCCCACCGCTTGAATCAGCATTTGAAGATATTTACGCAGACTAAGGAGAAAGAGATAAAATGGAAACAAAAACAATGTCCTTCCGTGACACAATTATCCTTGCTATGTCTGAGGAAATGCGTCGCGATGAAAATGTGTTCTTGATGGGAGAAGACGTCGGTGTCTTTGGAGGAGACTTCGGTACTTCTGTTGGAATGCTTGAAGAATTTGGTCCAGAACGTGTTCGTGACTGTCCGATTTCTGAAGCTGCCATCTCTGGAGCAGCAGGAGCAGCCATGACAGGACTTCGTCCCATCGTCGATATGACCTTTATGGACTTCTCGGTTATTGCCATGGACAATATCGTCAACCAAGCTGCTAAAACACGTTATATGTTTGGTGGTAAAGGTCAGGTTCCAATGACTGTACGTTGTGCAGCTGGTAATGGAGTTGGTTCTGCAGCCCAGCACTCGCAATCACTAGAGTCTTGGTTTACTCATATTCCTGGACTTAAGGTTGTAGCACCTGGAACACCTGCGGACATGAAAGGACTGCTCAAGTCTTCTATCCGTGATAATAACCCTGTTATTATTCTTGAGTACAAGTCAGAATTTAACCAAAAAGGGGAAGTGCCAGTTGATCCAGACTATACAATTCCACTTGGGGCTGGGGAAATCAAACGCGAAGGAACGGATGTAACAGTTGTTACTTATGGAAAAATGCTCCGTCGTGTGGTTCAAGCAGCTGAAGAATTAGCAGAAGAAGGAATTTCTGTTGAAATTGTGGACCCACGTACCCTTGTACCTCTTGATAAGGATATCATCATTAACTCAGTTAAGAAGACTGGTAAGGTTGTTCTGGTTAACGATGCCCATAAAACAAGCGGCTATATCGGAGAGATTTCAGCAATTATTTCAGAATCAGAAGCATTTGACTATCTAGATGCACCAATCCGCCGTTGCGCAGGAGAAGATGTGCCAATGCCTTATGCGCAAAACCTAGAAAATGCAATGATTCCAACAGTTGAAAGTATCAAAGATGCCATCCGTAAAACATATAACAAAGAATAGAATTACATAAGATAAATTATGTAAACAAAATAAAGCTGACGAGAAACTTTGTATCTTTTAGGTGCAGAGCTCTTCGTCATTAATATCTTACATTCGAACACGGGCTAAAAGCTTGGAAAAAAGATAAATCTCCTTGACTTCATCGAAGCCATCGTCGATTTCCTATTTTTCAGTCGCTTTTGACGCCCTTTGTATCATTTAATTGAATTCGGACGGAGGTCTGCGAAAAAAAGATAGATTTCCTTGTGTTCATCGAACACATCGTCAATCTCCTATTTTTTCATTGCCCTCTGCGTCCTTAATATCTTAGTATAGAATTGGAGAGGTCATGGCTGATGACAAGCTAAGAGCGACTCCTGCGGCTAGAAAGTTAGCGGATGATCTAGGGATCAACCTTTACGACGTTTCTGGCTCAGGTGCAAACGGTCGTGTCCACAAAGAAGACGTGGAAACTTATAAAGACACAAACGTGGTTCGCATTTCGCCACTTGCAAAACGAATTGCCCTCGAACATAACATTGCTTGGCAGGAAATCCAAGGAACGGGTCATCGTGGTAAAATCATGAAGAAGGATGTCTTGGTCTTGCTTCCTGAAAATATCGAAAACGACACCATCAAGTCTCCTGCTCAAATCGAAAAAGTGGAAGAGATTCCTGATACTATCACTCCTTATGGTGAAATTGAGCGTATTCCAATGACACCAATGCGTAAGGTTATTGCCCAACGTATGGTTGAATCTTACCTAACTGCGCCAACCTTCACCCTCAACTATGAAGTTGATATGACGGAAATGTTGGCTCTTCGTAAGAAGGTGCTTGATCCAATCATGGAAGCAACTGGGAAGAAGACTACTGTAACAGACCTTCTTTCACTTGCAGTTGTTAAGACTCTTATGAAACACCCATACATCAACGCTTCATTGACAGAAGATGGCAAGACCATTATCACTCACAACTATGTCAATCTTGCCATGGCAGTTGGGATGGATAATGGATTGATGACACCTGTTGTTTATAATGCTGAGAAGATGAGTCTTTCAGAACTGGTTGTAGCCTTCAAGGATGTCATTGGTCGTACCTTGGATGGTAAATTAGCTCCAAGCGAACTGCAAAATTCAACCTTCACAATCAGTAATTTGGGAATGTTTGGTGTTCAGTCCTTTGGTCCTATCATTAACCAACCAAACTCAGCTATCCTTGGTGTGAGTTCGACAAGCGAGAAGCCAGTTGTCGTCAATGGTGAAATTGTGATTCGCCCTATCATGAGCCTAGGATTAACCATTGACCACCGTGTCGTAGATGGTATGGCTGGTGCTAAGTTTATGAAGGACTTGAAAGAATTGATTGAAAATCCAATCTCAATGTTGATTTAAGAAGAAGAGTATTCATTTTAAAGATATAGATAAAGGAAGGAAGACATGGCCTTAGAAGTAATTATGCCAAAAGCCGGCGTGGATATGACAGAAGGACAAATCGTCCAATGGAATAAAAAAGTCGGAGAATTTGTAAAAGAAGGAGAAATCCTTTTGGAAATCATGACTGACAAAGTCAGCATGGAATTGGAAGCAGAAGAAGACGGTTACTTGATCGCTATCCTTAAAGGAGATGGGGAAACAGTGCCTGTAACGGAAGTTATCGGTTACCTTGGCGAAGAAGGGGAAAATATCCCAACAGCTGGAGCCGCAGCGCCAGAAGCTAGCCCTTCACCTGCAGCAAGTGCCTCAAACGATGGTGGTAAGAGCGATGATGCTTTTGATATCGTTGTGATTGGTGGAGGTCCTGCTGGTTATGTTGCAGCCATTAAAGCTGCCCAACTCGGCGGTAAGGTTGCCCTTGTTGAGAAATCTGAACTCGGTGGAACCTGCTTGAATCGTGGATGTATCCCAACCAAGACCTACCTTCACAACGCTGAAATCATCGAGAATATCGGTCATGCTGCAAACCGTGGTATCATCATTGAAAATCCAAACTTCACTGTAGATATGGACAAACTCCTTGAAACTAAATCTAAGGTTGTTAATACCTTGGTAGGTGGGGTTGCAGGTCTTCTTCGTAGCTATGGAGTTACTGTGCATAAAGGTATTGGTACAATCACTAAAGACAAGAATGTCTTGGTAAATGGTTCTGAATTGCTTGAAACCAAGAAAATCATCCTTGCTGGTGGTTCAAAAGTTAGCAAAATCAACGTCCCTGGTATGGAATCTCCACTTGTCATGACCAGCGATGACATCCTTGAAATGAACGAAGTGCCAGAAAGCCTTGTTATCATCGGTGGTGGTGTTGTCGGTATCGAACTTGGTCAGGCCTTCATGACATTTGGTTCAAAAGTAACTGTTATCGAAATGATGGACCGTATCGTGCCAGCTATGGATGCAGAAGTGTCTAAGAACCTTCGCTTGATCCTTGAACGTAAAGGAATGACCATCTTGACTGGTACTAAACTGCAAGAAATCATCGAGGAAAATGGTCAACTTCGTATCAAGGTTGAAGGAAAAGACGATATCATCGCAAGCAAAGCTCTTCTTTCAATTGGTCGTGTGCCAGACCTTGAAGGTATTGGAGAGGTTGAGTTTGAATTGGATCGTGGTCGTATCAAGGTTAACGAATACATGGAAACTTCTGTTCCAGGTATCTACGCACCAGGTGATATTAATGGTACTAAGATGTTAGCGCACGCAGCCTTCCGTATGGGGGAAGTTGCCGCTGAAAATGCTCTTAAAGGAAATCATGCTGTTGCCAAATTGAATTTGACTCCTGCAGCCATCTACACTCTTCCTGAAGTAGCAGCAGTAGGTTTGACAGAAGAACAAGCTCGTGAGAAATACGATGTTGCCATCGGGAAATTCAACTTTGCTGCTAACGGTCGTGCCATTGCTTCTGATGCTGCTCAAGGTTTCGTAAAAGTCATTGCAGATAAGAAATACGGAGAAATCCTTGGTGTTCACATCATCGGTCCTGCAGCTGCAGAATTGATTAACGAAGCCTCAAGCATTATTGAAATGGAAATTACTGTTGAAGAAATGCTGAAGACCATTCACGGACACCCAACCTACTCTGAAGTGATGTATGAAGCATTTGCGGATGTTCTAGGAATGGCCATCCACTCACCTAAGAAAAAATAAAAGAAAGATAGATTAGACTGGAAAGGTGTTTTCCAGTCTCTATCGTATAAAGGGATATCATGAAATATATTATCAATCATTCAAACGACACTGCCTTTAATATCGCCTTGGAAGAATATGCCTTTAAACACCTTTTGGATGAGGATCAAATCTTCCTACTTTGGATTAACAAGCCCTCTATCATTGTTGGTCGTCACCAGAATACCATCGAAGAAATCAACCGTGATTATGTTCGAGAAAATGGTATTGAGGTGGTCCGCCGTATCAGCGGTGGTGGAGCTGTTTACCACGATTTAAATAACCTCAACTACACGATCATCTCAAAAGAAGATGAAAACAAGGCTTTTGACTTTAAGAGCTTCTCAACTCCAGTTATCAATACTTTGGCTCAACTTGGGGTTAAAGCTGAGTTCACAGGTCGTAATGACCTTGAGATTGATGGCAAGAAATTCTGTGGCAATGCCCAAGCCTATATCAATGGCCGTATCATGCACCACGGTTGCTTGCTCTTTGACGTCGATTTGTCAGTCTTAGCAAATGCCCTCAAGGTTTCAAAGGATAAATTTGAATCAAAAGGTGTGAAATCTGTTCGTGCTCGTGTCACCAATATTGTCAATGAACTACCAGAAAAAATCACAGTCGAAGAATTCCGTGATTTACTCTTGGAATACATGAAAAAAGAGTACCCAGAGATGACTGAATACGTTTTTTCTGAGGAAGAAGTGGCTGAAATCAATCGCATCAAGGATACTAAGTTTGGTACTTGGGACTGGAATTACGGTAAATCACCTGAATTTAACGTCCGTCGTGGAACAAAATTCACCAGTGGTAAGGTGGAAGTCTTTGCTAACGTTACTGAATCAAAAATCCAAGACATCAAGATTTACGGTGACTTCTTTGGTATTGAAGACGTTGCTGCAGTAGAAGATGTTCTTCGTGGAGTCAAATACGAACGCGAAGATATCCTTAAGGCCCTAGAAACTATTGATATTGCACGCTACTTTGCTGGCATTAGCCGTGAAGAAATTGCTGAAGCGGTAGTAGGATAAATCAAAAAGAAGTTGGTTGTAGGACCAGCTTCTTTTTTAAAAATCATATGTTACATAATTTATTTTATGTAGTTTATAAACTATCTAGAGCATTCTTTTGTTCATCATTAACGATATGGGTATAGAGGTCAGTGACTTGTGTGCTGGCATGTCCTAGCTGGTGACTGACCAAAACTTGCGATTTAGTAGCATCATAGAGCCTAGTTGCTAGGGTATGGCGCAGTTTATGGGGTGTTACACGGACTTTGAAGTCCTCAGAATACTTAGCAACCATTTTCTCAACACTGGAAGCATCGATACGATTAGGAACACCTCTGTAGAGTGTCAAAAAAAGGGCCGTATCTGTTTTTTCCGTCTTATAGCGTTGATTACGAATGGCTAGATAATTCTCTAGATAAGGTTTTGCAAAGGCAGCAACATTGACAGAGTCACGTTTACCACCTTTTCTAATGATATCGATAACCATCATTTTTAGATTGAGATCCCTTAGATCTAGATTAACAGCTTCAGATAAGCGGACACCTGATGCCAAGAGAAGGGCAATAATGGCCAAATCACGTTCTTTATTTTTATTAAATGATGAAAGAGCTCGATTTGAGAGCTGTTGTGGATACTCTTGATCAATATAAGTCAGAAAGCCTTCTGTTTCATCACCCAGAAAGAGTTTTTGCTTGATGTTTTCAGCTCTGGCAGCAAGCGTTTCTTTCTTTTTTTTGGTTGAAACTTTCTTCATTACATTACGATAGAAATAAGGTTCCCCCTGGTCGTTTTCGACTTCCTCGGTTAGATACTTATAAAGACTGGAAAGAGCTGACAAGGTTCGATTGATAGTTGTTTGTGAGACACCTTGCTTTGTTGTATTAGCATTCAGCAAAGGACGTTCACGTAGATAAAGGATAAAGGATTCTATATCTTTCTTAGACATATTTTCTAAGACAGATAAAGAAATATCAGATATTTTATCGGCATTTGAGATACCAGACTCTAAAACCCAGCTGAAAAATCGATCATATTCCTTGAGGTATTCGTACAAGGTTGTAAAACTGTAAGGAACAGCAAGCTTAGATTGGTAGTATTCCAGAACATACCAGGGCATGATTTGTTTTAGTTTGTCGATTCGTTCCAGTAAAATCTCACGTTTCATGATTTTCTCCATAAATAAGTCTACTAGTAGTATAGCATAGACTTATTTATTTTTCAAGAAAATTATAGTTTTTCGGAAAGATGTTGCATAGCCTTCTATTAAAGTAACTAAAAATGATTTAATAACAGTTAATAAAGTCCGATAACTAAAAAATTTTTTGGTACAAGTTAGCAAAAAATGTACTTTATTCTTGAGAAACTAACACAAAGACTTGGTTCTTTTTTCATAGGAACCAAGTCTTTGTGTTAGATATGAATCCACTAAAAATTTTTCAAAGTCATTCTTGTAATTCAATTTCTCTAAAAAACTTTAATTGCCATTTTTGTGTTGATTGAGCCGTTGTATTTAAATTTGTGCACCAAGGCGGATAAAATCGCATGGACATTTTTCCTTTGCTGTTTTTTGTTGAGAGAATTTTCTTACAAATAGCAACTTCGTTTGGAATAATAAATAGCCCCTTTTTATCATTATCGATGACAACGATAACAAGTTCAGTTCCCAAATCTTCATTGGTGTAAGGAATGTTCATGTTATTTTTGTCTTTTTTTCAAAAAACTGTAAAATACCCTTCTTTTTTCGGTGTTCTTTTTGCTAAGCGGCATCTTTTATATCCTTGCTCATCCTTTATTTTGATAAGAATACCTTCGTATTTTTCATTCCACTTTTCTTTAATGAATTCAAAATCACCATAAAATTCATATAGAACATCTAGTATTTTCATTATGATGTATTCTTCCCTTATCAAAATCAACAAAATATTCTTGATATTTTTATTACATAATAAAAATTATGTAATAAGATTTTTGATCTACAACAATAAATCTTTTATTTTCCCAATTTCACTTTTTGGAATAACAAGGTGAATCATATCTCCTAGATACATTCTGGTTGAGCCGTTAACTGTTTGGCTCTTGCCATTATGGACTTGGGTTGTAATAAGGATATTGTGTGGTAAGTTGAGTTCATGAACCTGTTTTCCAGCGATTTTGTCTGATACAGGAATTTCAATGAGGGTGACTTCTCCTTCATCTGTTGCTTCTTCTGGCAGCATTTTTTCCAACATAGCCTCATAGACTGGTGCACCCTTGAGTAGGTCCATAATGATGTAGGCGACCAAGGTCACTAAGCCAAGTGGCATGAGATTACGAATATCTCCTACCATCTCGGTTACTAGAATCATAGCGGTTAAGGGAGCTTTAGAAATCGCTCCAAAGTAGCCACTCATTCCCAGAATGACAAAGATAGGAAACTGCTCTTGACTGACAAGACCAAGATTGACACAAATAACACCAACTAGGGCACCAAGTAAGGACCCAAGCGCCAAAATTGGTAAGAAAATTCCTCCTGGAAGGCCACTTCCATAACTAATCATGCTCCAAACAAAGCGAATCAAAAAGTAAGCTAATAGAACTTGGAAACTAAAATCTTGCTCAGTCAGGGAAAGAACCAGCTGATTTCCACCACCAAGGATTTGGGGTAAGAAGATTCCGACTGGTATGATAAGGATAAAAGCAAGAATTGGATAATAAGCTCTATCCAAACGGATTTTTTGACCAAGCCAATCATAAACTCTGCCGACGTTTAACACAGCCTTCTCATAGAGAAAACCGGAAAGTCCAAGAAAAATCCCCATAATCAAGTAAATCCAATACTGATCTAAGGTCATGAGTGGGATATTATCTGGCATATCCAGTACGGGTGTTAGGCCAAATATAAGCAGAGAAACAAAGTTTGCTACGAGACTGGCCGCTAGAGTTGAGACCCAGAAAAATCGAGAAAAGTGATGATAGACTTCTTCTACGACAAATAGGAGCCCTGCAATCGGTGCATTAAAGGCTGCAGCTAGACCAGCGGCAGCTCCACTAGCAATCAAGGAGCGTTCCTCTACTGGACTGGATTTGAGCCATTTGGCAATTCCTTTACCACCAACCGCTCCAAGTTGAATACTAGGCCCTTCACGCCCCAGCATGAGTCCACTGGCAATAGCTAGAATTCCTAGCACATATTTTTTCCAAAGAACGCCCCACCAGTTGAGAGTCATGAGACCTTTCAGTTCGGCTTCGACTTGAGGAATTCCTGAACCTTTGATGTCTTTTTCTGACTGAGTTAATTTCGCACTGAGCCAACAAACTATTAAATAAAATAGACCAATGATAAAAAGATTGCGCACTAAGTGCGCTTGATCTTGATAAAGTCCTTGTATCAGGTGGAAGCCTTTTTCAATTAAGAAGCGAAAGGATCCGACGATGATCCCAACGACAAGACCGACAATGATTCCTCGTCCAACTTGGGATAAGATGGTGCTTGAGGCAAAGGCAAATTCTTTCTTGGAACTGAGTGTTTCTGACTGTTCCTCCATAATCATTCCTTCTAACTTAACTTTCTTTTTCTCCTAAAACCAGTGATTTAACGGGTTCAAAGCTGGTTCGGTGAATTGGGGTAACTCCTAGTTTTTCAAGGCCTTCCAGGTGTTTAGCTGTTCCATATCCTGCATTAGCAGCGAAATCATAACCAGGGAACTGCTGATCGTAGTCCTTCATCAATTCATCACGTGTCACCTTGGCTACTATAGAAGCTGCTGCAATTGAGAGGGAATTAGCATCACCTTTGATGATGGAGGTTTGTGAAATTGGTAACTTCAGTTTCATGGCATCTATCAAAATGTGCTCAGGTTGAGGAGTGAGCTGGGAGATTGCTTCTTTCATGGCCAGTTTGGTCGCTTCATAGATATTGACTTGATCGATGACCTGATTATCCATGATACCAATTCCGATTGACAGTGCTTGGTCTTGGACAGCTTGGAAAATCTCCAGATGTTTCTTTTTAGGAATTTTCTTGCTGTCATTTAGGCCTTTAATCTTAGAATTTTTTGGTAAAATAACGGCTGCAGCGACTACAGGACCAGCAAGAGGACCACGACCAACCTCGTCAACACCTGCTATCAAGGTCAATCCCTGCTTATACAGTTCTTTTTCGTAGGAAAGCATCATTTCCAAACGAAGCTCCTCATCCAATTCAGCCTGAATGGCTTTTTTACGCTTGCTGATTTCTTTTTGAACTCCAGAGCGATTATCCTTTTCAAGCTCTAAAAAAATAGGGTTTTCTAACTCCTTGACCATTGCAAGGAGTTCTTTGATTTCTTTAATCGTCGCCATCGAGGTCTTCCAATGTATCTAAGGTATAGTTACCGAGTTTGCCATCACGGACTTCCTTCACGAAGAGACTGTAAAAGCGGTCATAGTCGTCACGGAAACCGAGGGCGCGGGTCATATCCATAATAATAACAGGTGCTTCTTCCTCAATTTTCATTTGTTTGAAGCGTTCAGCTAACTTTTCTGGATAATGTTCTTTGAAATAATTGAGACCAAAAATGGTTACTTCATCCATAGGGAGTAACTGGTCTTTGATAGCTCCTGTCAAGGCTAGTTTAAGAGCAACAGTTTCATCTTCAAACTTAGGCCAAAGAATCCCTGGTGTATCCAAGATTTCCAGGTCTTTATTGGTTTTGAGCCATTGTTGACCCTTTGTCACACCTGGTTTATTGCCGACAACGGCAATTTTCTTACCAGCCAAACGGTTCATAAGAGTTGATTTACCAGCATTGGGAATCCCAATAATCATGGTACGCAAGGTTTCAATCTGGATACCACGTTCCTTTTGGCGAGCAATCTTATCCGCCATGAGCTTTTTAGCAGCATCGGTTACAACTTTTACAGTCACTTGCTCTTTGGAGTTGATAGCAAGAGTCTGAATTTCTTGTGATTCAAAATACTGACGCCATTCCTTGGTCATTGTTGGGTCTGCCAAGTCCGCCTTGTTTAAAATCAAGAGTTTTGGTTTGTCACCAACAATCTTGGTCAACATAGGATTTTGACTAGATAGAGGTAAGCGTGCATCCACCAAAATCGTCACAAAATCAACAAATTTTAAATTTTCCTGTACCTGTCGACGTGCTTTAGACATGTGACCAGGAAACCATTGAATAGTAGCCATTGAATTTTTTTCCTTTCGTAGCAAGGGTTTAGAGCCCCTATTTTACTATCGTTTGAACATAAAATGAATGATGTCCAAACAGTTCTTGTTTTATGACATAGAAATCTAATTTATATTATATCATGACTTCTTTATTTTGTCTGCTCTTGTTTCCAGATTAAGAAACTTTTAAATCCGATTAAAATTCCAATCTTTTGCTATTCACTCATTTATCTTTCTACAAAACTGCAACGTAATGAAAAACTGCCAATGCTTATTTTCCCCATACTTGACTTTCTCTATCTTTTTTTGTAAGATATGTGTAATACAATAACGTTACAAGGAAAAATACTATGTCAACACTTACACGAGACCGAGTTTATAACTTCCGAGTCAATAACCAACTATTCGAAGAAGCAAAAAATATTCTAGAAAGCAAAAACATCAGCCTTTCAGATGCTCTCAACCTTTTTGTAGAACAAATCGTCCTTGAAAAAGGTCTCCCAATTAAGACAGCCGACCAACTCAAAGCAGAAGTCTTCCTAGGCGAACTCAAAGCAGAACTAGATAAAGGCTACCAAGACATCATCGAAGGACGTCTCTACGACGCAGACGAGGTCTTTTCAAAGTATGGACTATAAAGTACGCTTTACAGAACAAGCTAGACAAGACTTAGATGATATTTTCATCTATTACTCCACAGAGTTCAGTGAAAACATAGCCAAGAAAGTCATCACTCGCCTCCAACAAACCAGCAACCTACTCATGTTCTCACCAGAGGGTGGTATTAACTTTGATCATAAAATCGGATACTCCCTCTATCAAGGAAACTCGCTCAGAATGATTGTCTCTAAACAATACCTACTCTTTTACCTCATTCATGAAAAAGAAGTCCATATCCTGAGAATTATCAATTCACGCACCGACTACCTAAACCAACTCGACCACCTCTTTCAACATATCCAAGACTGAGAAGTAAGCTCTCAGTCTTTTTATCTACTGCAAATCGCTTGCAGATGAAAAATCATAAACAAGAATTTTTTATAATGAAATGAAATAAAATATGAACAAATCAATTTCTAATAATATTTTAGAAGCCACACTGTATTATTCTAACTTCAATCTTTTGTATTACTAAGGTGCAATACTTTTTACGAGGTTCTTATGTCCTCTTCTTGTTTCAATTGACTATAAAACAAAACCACACAATGTTTCTTTCAGCTTCATTGAGTATAAAACTGAAATCACTGTGTGGTTTTATTTTAAAGCTAGTCTTTGTCTAGCATCATATTAAATAGCTATTTGTTATATTCATTTAAACAAAGGATCAAAGAAACCATCTGTATTTTTAAGAAGGGCTTTGAATACTTTAGATTTCAAATTCTCAGTATTTGAGTAGTTTCCAGCTTTCTTGAGGTCTTCTGTGACAGCTTTGTCGAATAAGGCTTTCAATTCGTTATAATTGTGAATGGTTTGTCCATCAATTGTAATCTCTGTGAATCCTTTTTCAGCTCTGGCTTTAACATCATGATACCAATGTTTCTTCCAATCTTCAAGGTTTAAGAATTGGTTGTTTGAAACTTTTTTGATAATGAAATCATCACCCAATCTACCTTGGTTTTGTTTATCCGCTTCACCTTGGTATTTGCTAGATACATATCCGATAAATCCATTTGCATAGCCAAAGTAACCCCACATACGGAAGGCATTATGCTTGAATGATAATGAACCTGGAGCACCTTTGCTTGTATTACCACCATAAATACCAGCCATCATTTGAACATTAACATATGCTGAGTTAGGCGTGAAGTCCTCTGGTCGGAACACACCATTACCCGGATTATTATGTTTGGTCATAAAGTTATTATCAACCAAATCATCAATACTTGACAATGGCTTAGTTTTCTCTCCTTCGTTTAAGTCACGAACTTTGTCCCATTGGTGTGGAGCAGTTAATTTATTTAAACCATCAACATATCTATCAATCTTGTCAATTTTCTTGAACCACTTGCTATTATCACCATTTAATTTTGGAATTACAGCATCTGCTTCAACATAATCCAACATCATTAACGCTTCATTGTAGTTCTTCATGTAGCGATCAATATCTTCACGAGTTTGAAGCTTATCAGGGTTATAATTGTACCATTGATTACCATCATTTTCACGATGATAAGCCATATTCAAACCTAAAGCGCCATATTCACCGTTTCCTGTCGATTTATCAGGTGTCTGTAACATACCTTGCGCATAGGCTTCGACGTCTGTACCTTGACGGTGTCTATGACCACCGAAGTAAAGCATTCTATCATTAACGTGTGTTGTTTCGTGAGTAAAGGCTGAAATACCAAACGGACTAATCATATTTGTTCCCATGAAATAAACTTGGTCATTATTATTAGGATCTGGGAAAATAGATGCCATAGCTCCCATATTCCAGTTGGTATTATGGAATTTCCAAGTTGGTCCATATAATTCACGAATAGGTGCAATTGGTTTATTGTTCTTATCATAACCCATACGATTTACACCTTCAACGTTATGATAGTTTTGGTTATCCCAAACAGGTGTCGGAACCCTATTTTGACTCTTGAGTAATTGGTCACGTACACTTGGCAATGCTAAACGTGACCAGAAATCAAGGTAAGTTTGTTGACCTTTCGCAACATTATCAATCTCTTTCTTAAATTCGTTTCTAGCTTCTTCTGTATGTTTACCATATTTCTCAAAAGAGCTATAAGCCATTGTATTGTAAGTTGAAATCAAGAACATATGTGCATTCTTAAGAGTTAATAGAGGTAGGATCATACGATTATGAACACCATTGTTCAAACCATCAAATGCACGATGTCGTTTGTTAACAAAATCTGGGTTCGTTGTTTTAGGCTCCACAACGTATACATTCTTAGCCGCATGGATAAACCAATCATTTAAATCAGTATCGTTAGTAAAGAGACGCATGTTGTAATCTAAGAAGCCATGTAATTCAGCTTTACCAATAGTTCCACCAATCATATCACGATAAGCATCCAAAGTTCTGTCGCCCTTGATATTTCGCTCACTTGATCCAATTCGAATCAAGAAATCAAGAAGGTCAACTGACTTACCATAGAAGTCAGGCTTAAACATCATCAAGTTCTTGATAGTCATATCCCCATACTTGATATCATAGTAACGATTAAGGTAAGTAAGAGCCATCACGATTTTAGCTTTATTTTCATCCACCTTCTTAACAAGTGCTTTCATAGCCGCTTCGTCACTATTTAATTGATGGTCAGCATTTTCAATCAAAGATTTGACCAATTTATCAAGATTAGCTTTCGTTTCAGCAAAACTTTCTTCGAGATAAAGGTCTCGGATATAACCGTTTTTACGTTCCTCTGTATTTTCTTCAGCTCTATCCCGATTACCCATCAAGGCACGTACTTCAGGAGAAATTAATTCAACAGTCGCTAACCTACCTTTAATGTCTTGAATCAATTGATTACGATTTTTATCAACCATGTTTGGTGTATAAACAATGTCACCCAATCCATCGATACTATACTCACGAACTTGTGCTACTTTAGACTCTTTTTGATGAACAGCTTTGATTTCTTTAGTCTTATCTGCATAGTGAATCATTACATGATCAATATCTGATAAATCCGTTACAAATTGTCCGTCTTTCATTCCTGTAACTGATAACACTTCTTTTGTCAACAAGTTTGAACCTTCAGTTAGTTTATTACCTTGGTTAACAATCCACTCTTTGTTGTAGAACGGTTGAAGCTTTTCAATGTTACGATATGCTAAATCACGTTCGGATTTATAATCTTGCGTTGATTTATATTCCTCTGATTTTGGTGCTGTACGGTTAAGCGTATCTTCAGGAAGAGTATTTATTTTAAATCCACTAGCCGTGATATTGTACCCTTCAATTTTCTTATTAGCTTCTTCTAAACTAATTTCTTTAACACGTTTAGAACGTTGATATGAAGAGGCTCCTGTACTCATATCACGAACAACGAAATCATTTTCAAGTCTATTACCTGAGAAGTAACCGCCTTCTTCATCAATATTTCTTGACCCATAGAAGATTTCGCCTTTAGAAACTTTCACCATTGATACGTTATCTTCAATTTGTCCTAATACCCAGTTAGAACTGATAAATCCACCAACATCAACTGGATTATCAATGTCAATTGTACCTTTAGCAACTGAATGACGAACAGAACCCTCTTTTCCTACAGTGAAATTATCCATACCATTATCAGATTTCGCAACAAGTCCAGCAGCTCTAGCTCGTTTACCTGTGATTGTTACATCAGCATATGCTCTATCTAAGTTACCTTTCCAAATTTCACCAGCAATACCAGCTAAATTCCCATCACGATCACCAACAGCCTGCAATTTACCGATAAATGCCACATTTCTTAACAGGCCACCACGATCAATCTTATTAACAATACCAGCAATACTATTGTTTCCAAGAATGCTACCAGTAACCTTGATATTCTCAACTGTCGCATTTTTAACAGTCTTAGCAAGTGCTGAAATATCATTAATCCAAGGCATATTGATATTAACGTTTGCTAAGTTAATATTTTTAACTGAACCGCCTTCGATACCACCGAATAATTGACGTTTCATGTTATGAATTGAATACTGGTTTCCTTCTACACTGGTCAATGTACCTCTAAATGTCCCAGGTACATATTCTTTATTAGGCGTTGGTACATTTTCTGCATTCAAATCTGCTCCGATTTTAAATGTACCATTTTTATCAGCATTCATAGCATCCACTAAATCTTTAAAATTATAGTAAACATTATCAACCTTAGGACGAGGTTTTTCAATGTAATGAATGTATTCATTTCTGGTTTTAGATGGGTCAACATGTTGAATCAAATCTTGAGCAGTTGCTGTAATTTTATAAAGTTCTTTTTCTTTTTCAGTCACCAACTCAATCTTATCAACTGCTAAACGTGTTATTTTATTATCACGACTAGTGATTTTTAAGTACATTTTCTTCACATCTTCATCTGAAGGTTTTTCAGTCATGAAATCACTAGGTGTTTCAGTACCATCGTCATTTACCTTCACTAAATTAGTAGATGCGATATTTTTAATTTCAACTTTTTTCAACTCTAAACGTAAAGGTTTTTCATCCAGTTTAGATGTTTCATCACCTTCACCACGGTTGTAAGTCATTGTTGTTGCAATTTTATAATCTTTGAATAAATCCAAACCTTGAATAGCGTCTGTCAATTTTTCTTTAGATAAATCAACTCGCTTAACAACAGTGTCCCCATCTTTAATCTCAGCTATAATGCTCTTGATTTCAGCATTACCTGTATTTTCAAGAGTGTAATCCAATTTAGCTGAACGATCCATCGCATCTTCTGTTACCTTATCCAAAGTCAAAGTTGGTGCAACTTTTGTAGTATATTCAGGTAACACTTGTTGAACTTCAGGTTCTCCCTTTTCAGTGACTACGGCTTCTGGTAATTCTTGTTGAACTTCGGGTTCGCCTTTTTCAGTTACAACTGCTTCTGATAAGGCTGGTTGAACTTCAGGTTCCCCCTTTTCAGTTACAACTGCTTCTGGTAATTCTTGTTGAACTTCAGGTTCCCCTTTTTCAGTTACAACAGCTTCTGATAAGGCTGGTTGAACTTCGGGTTCGCCTTTTTCAGTTACAACTGCTTCTGATAAGGCTGGTTGAACTTCGGGTTCTCCTTTGTCGGTCACGACTGCTTCTGGTAATTCTTGTTGAACTGCAGGTTCGCCTTTTTCAGTTACAACAGCTTCTGGTAATTCTTGTTGAACTGCAGGTTCCCCCTTTTCAGTTACAACTGCTTCTGATAAGGCTGGTTGAACTGCTGGCCCCCCCTTTTCAGTGACTACAGCTTCTGATAAAGCTGGTTGAACCTCAGGTTCCCCCTTTTCAGTTATAACAGCTGCTGGTAATTCTGCTTGAACTTCGGGTTCTCCTTTGTCGGTCACGACTGCTTCTGGTAATTCTTGTTGA
>CAUQIP010000033.1:0-20090 GCA_963518235.1 uncultured Streptococcus sp.
CTGGATTCATGTATTTAAAGGAAATCGAAATTCAGGGATTCAAGTCTTTTGCTGATAAGACCAAGGTCGTATTTGACCAAGGTGTGACGGCAGTCGTTGGACCCAATGGATCTGGAAAGTCGAATATTACAGAAAGTCTGCGTTGGGCCTTGGGGGAGTCAAGTGTTAAGAGTCTCCGTGGTGGCAAGATGCCGGATGTCATTTTTGCTGGAACAGAAAGTCGCAAACCCCTCAATTATGCTTCTGTAGTTGTGACTCTGGATAATCATGACGGATTTATCAAGGACGCAGGACAAGAAATCAGGGTAGAACGCCATATCTATCGTAGTGGAGATAGCGAATATAAGATTGACGGCAAGAAAGTTCGTCTGCGTGATATTCATGATCTCTTCTTGGATACTGGTTTGGGACGAGATTCCTTCTCTATTATTTCCCAAGGGAAGGTTGAGGAGATTTTCAACTCTAAGCCTGAAGAACGCAGAGCTATTTTTGAAGAAGCTGCTGGAGTTTTGAAATACAAGACTCGCAGAAAAGAGACTGAGAGTAAACTACAACAAACTCAGGATAATTTAGACCGACTTGAAGACATTATCTACGAATTGGATAATCAAATTAAACCTCTTGAGAAGCAAGCTGAGAATGCCCGTAAGTTTTTAGACTTGGAAGGTCAACGCAAGGCTATTTATTTAGACGTGCTAGTTGCTCAAATCAAGGAAAATAAGTCTGAACTAGAGTCGACAGAAGAAGAGTTAGCTCAGGTTCAGGAACTCTTGACGAGCTATTACCAGAAGCGTGAACAATTAGAAGAGGAAAATCAGAATCTCAAGAAGCAACGCCAAGATTTACAGGCTGAAATGGCCAAAGACCAAGGCAGTTTGATGGATTTGACCAGTCTGATTAGTGATTTAGAGAGAAAATTAGCCCTATCGAAATTAGAATCTGAGCAAGTAGCCCTCAATCAACAGGAAGCCCAAGCACGTTTGGCTGCTTTGGAGGATAAGAGAAATTCACTCAGCAAAGAAAAATCTGATAAGGAAAGCTCTTTAGCACTCTTAGAGGAAAATCTAGTCCAAAATAATCAAAAACTCAATCGTTTAGAAGCTGAATTGCTAGCTTTTTCAGATGATCCTGATCAGATGATTGAGCTTTTGCGTGAACGCTTTGTGGCGCTTTTACAAGAAGAAGCGGATGTCTCAAATCAGTTGACCCGCATCGAGAATGAGTTGGAAAATAGCCGTCAGCTTTCTCAAAAGCAAGCAGATCAACTAGAAAAGCTCAAAGAACAACTGGCTACAGCTAGAGAGAAGGCTAGGCAGCAAAATGCTGAGCTTGAAACAGCCAAGGAGCAAGTTCAGAAATTATTGGCAGACTACCAGGTCTGTGCCAAGGAGCAAGAGGAACAGAAAACTTCCTATCAAACCCAACAAAGTCAACTCTTTGACCGTCTGGATAATCTCAAAAACAAGCAGGCTAGAGCCCAAAGTTTGGAAAATATCCTGAAAAATCATAGTAACTTTTATGCAGGTGTCAAGAGTGTCCTCCAAGAAAAAGACCGCCTTGGTGGAATTATTGGGGCAGTCAGTGAGCACCTGACTTTTGATGTGCATTATCAAACTGCCCTAGAGATTGCGCTTGGAGCTAGCAGTCAGCATATCATCGTGGAAGATGAAGGGGCGGCAACCAAGGCGATTGATTTCCTCAAACGAAACAGAGCCGGTCGTGCAACCTTTCTTCCTTTGACAACGATCAAGGCGCGTACGATTTCTAGTCAGAACCAAGATGCTATTGCTGCAAGTCCGGGATTTTTGGGCATGGCAGATGAGTTAGTTACTTTCGATACTAGACTGGAAGCCATTTTTAAGAACTTGCTAGCTACGACGGCTATCTTTGATACCGTAGAACATGCACGTGCAGCAGCGCGCCAGGTTCGTTATCAGGTTCGCATGGTGACACTGGATGGGACAGAGCTGCGCACAGGTGGTTCCTATGCAGGTGGAGCCAATCGCCAGAATAACAGTATTTTCATCAAGCCAGAACTGGAGCAATTACAAAAAGAAATTGCTGAAGAAGAAGTAAGCTTACGTTCAGAAGAAGCATCTTTGAAGACCTTGCAAGATGAGATGGCTAGATTGACAGAAAGATTAGAAGGCATCAAATCTCAGGGGGAGCAGGCTCGTATTCAGGAGCAGGGCTTGTCCCTCGCTTATCAGCAAACTAGTCAGCAAGTTGAAGAACTGGAAACTCTTTGGAAACTTCAAGAAGAAGAATTAAATCGTCTTTCTGATGGAGATTGGCAAGCGGATAAGGAAAAATGCCAAGAGCGTCTTGCTACTATTGCCAGTGACAAGCAAAATCTGGAAGCTGAGATTGAAGAGATTAAGTCTAACAAAAATGCCATCCAAGAACGCTATCAAAACTTGCAGGAAGAGGTAGCGCAAGCTCGTCTGCTTAAGACAGAACTGCAAGGGCAAAAACGTTATGAAGTAGCTGATATTGAGCGCTTAGGCAAGGAATTGGACAACCTGAATATCGAACAAGAGGAAATCCAGCGCCTTCTTCAAGAAAAGGTTGACAATCTTGAGAAGGTTGATACAGAGCTTCTAGCCCAGCAGGCCGAAGAAGCCAAAACTCAGAAAACAAACCTCCAACAAGGTTTGATTCGCAAGCAGTTTGAATTGGATGATATAGAAGGTCAACTGGATGATATTGCTAGTCATTTGGATCAGGCTCGCCAGCAGAATGAAGAGTGGATTCGCAAGCAAACACGTGCTGAAGCCAAGAAAGAAAAGGTCAGCGAGCGCTTGCGCCATCTACAAAGCCAATTAACAGACCAGTATCAGATTAGCTATACTGAAGCACTAGAAAAGGCACATGAGTTGGAAAATCTCAATCTGGCAGAGCAAGAGGTGCAGGATTTAGAGAAGGCTATTCGCTCACTGGGGCCTGTCAATTTGGATGCTATTGAACAGTACGAAGAAGTCCACAGCCGTCTGGATTTCCTCAATAGCCAGCGAGATGACATTTTGTCAGCGAAAAACCTGCTCCTTGAGACCATTAAAGAGATGAATGATGAGGTCAAGGAACGCTTTAAATCAACCTTTGAGGCTATTCGTGAGTCCTTTAAAGTGACCTTCAAACAGATGTTTGGCGGAGGTCAGGCAGACTTGATATTGACTGAGGGCGACCTTTTAACAGCTGGTGTGGAGATTTCTGTTCAACCTCCAGGTAAGAAAATCCAGTCGCTTAACCTCATGAGTGGTGGTGAAAAAGCTCTGTCAGCTCTAGCTTTGCTTTTCTCTATCATTCGAGTTAAGACTATCCCATTTGTGATCTTGGATGAGGTAGAGGCTGCGCTGGATGAAGCCAATGTAAAACGTTTTGGGGATTACCTCAACCGCTTTGACAAGGATAGCCAGTTTATCGTCGTGACCCACCGTAAGGGAACCATGGCAGCGGCTGATTCCATCTATGGAGTGACTATGCAAGAATCAGGTGTTTCAAAAATTGTTTCGGTGAAGTTGAAAGATTTAGAAAGTATTGAAGGATGACAATTAAACTAGTAGCAACGGATATGGACGGAACCTTCCTAGATGGGAATGGACGCTTTGATATGGATCGTCTCAAGTCTCTCTTAGCTTCCTACAAGGAAAAAGGGATTTACTTTGCGGTAGCTTCGGGGCGTGGATTTTTATCTTTAGAAAAATTATTTGCTGATGTTCGTGATGATATTATTTTCATTGCGGAAAATGGCAGTTTGGTAGAGTATCAAGGTCAGGACTTGTATGAAGCGACCATGTCTCGTGAGTTTTATTTGGCAACTTTTGAAAAGCTGAAAACTTCACCCTATGTAGATGTCAATAAACTGCTCTTGACGGGTAAAAAGGGAGCTTATGTTCTAGATACGGTTGATGAGACCTATTTAAAAGTGAGTCAGCACTATAATGAAAATATCCAAAAAGTAACGAGTCTGGAAGATATCACAGATGACATTTTCAAATTTACGACCAACTTTACCGAAGAAACGCTGGAAGCTGGTGAAGCTTGGGTCAATGAAAACGTTCCTGGTGTCAAGGCTATGACAACTGGCTTTGAATCCATTGATATTGTTTTGGACTATGTCGATAAGGGAGTGGCTATTGTTGAATTAGCTAAAAAACTTGGTATCACAATGGATCAGGTTATGGCTTTTGGAGACAATCTAAATGACTTGCATATGATGCAGGTTGTGGGACATCCTGTAGCTCCTGAAAATGCACGACCAGAAATTTTAGAATTAGCAGAGACTGTGATTGGTCACCATAAGGACCAGTCGGTTATAGCTTATATGGAGGGCTTATAATGGCAGATATAAAATTGATTGCATTGGACTTGGACGGGACCTTGCTGACTACTGATAAAAGGTTGACGGATCGTACCAAGGCAACTTTGAAAGCTGCGCGTGATCGTGGTATCAAGGTCGTATTGACAACTGGTCGTCCCTTAAAAGCCATGGACTTCTTTCTCCATGAGCTAGGGACTGACGGCCATGAAGATGAGTATACCATTACCTTTAATGGTGGTTTAGTTCAGAAAAATACAGGTGAAATCCTTGATAAGACAGTCTTTTCATATGATGATGTAGCACGCTTGTATGAAGAAACAGAGAAATTATCACTGCCTCTTGATGCCATCTCAGAAGGAACTGTTTATCAAATCCAATCGGACCAAGAAAGTCTTTATGCCAAATTCAATCCAGCATTGACCTTTGTTCCAGTGGACTTTGAAGACTTGTCTAGTCAAATGACCTACAATAAATGCGTGACTGCCTTTGCTCAAGAACCCTTGGATGCAGCTATTCAGAAGATTTCTCCAGAATTGTTTGACCAATATGAAATCTTTAAATCACGTGAAATGTTGCTAGAGTGGTCACCAAAGAATGTTCATAAAGCAACAGGCTTGGCAAAACTAACCAGCCATCTAGGAATCGACCAAAGCCAAGTCATGGCCTGTGGTGATGAGGCCAATGACCTTTCTATGATTGAGTGGGCAGGGCTCGGTGTTGCCATGCAAAACGCTGTTTCTGAAGTTAAGGAAGTCGCAAATGTAGTGACGCCAATGACCAATGATGAGGAAGCTGTTGCTTGGGCTATCGAAGAATATGTGCTAAAGGAGAACTAAGATATGGGATTGTTTGACCGTCTATTCGGAAAAAAAGAAGAACCTAAAATCGAAGAAGTTGTAAAAGAAGCTCTGGAAAATCTTGAACTATCAGAAGATGTTGAGCCTGCCTTAACAGAAGCTGAGGAACTTCATCAGGAAGAAGCAGAGGTTGAAATTGTTGAACAAGCTCTGCTCCAAGAAGACGAAAATCAAGAGACAGTTGAAGAGAGTCAGGATTCAGAGTCAACTGTAGAAGTTTCTCAAGAAGAAATAGAAGAATTTCCAAACTCAGAAGAAGTCCCAGAGGAAGAGAATCCTGAGCTCCTAGAAACTGTAGAAGAAAATAGTTCCGAAGTGCTTGAACCAGAAACCATTCAAGTAGAAGAAACAGTTCAGGAAAAATATGACCGCAGTCTTAAGAAAACTCGTACAGGTTTCGGTGCTCGCTTGAACGCCTTCTTTGCCAACTTCCGTTCTGTTGACGAAGAATTCTTTGAGGAACTGGAAGAACTACTGATCATGAGTGACGTTGGTGTCCAAGTCGCTTCTAACTTAACCGAGGAGCTACGCTACGAAGCCAAGCTTGAAAACGCCAAGAAACCTGATGTCCTTCGTCGTGTCATCATTGAGAAATTGGTTGAGCTTTATGAAAAGGATGGCAACTACGATGAAAGCATCCACTTCCAAGATGGCTTGACCGTCATGCTCTTTGTTGGTGTGAATGGTGTTGGGAAAACAACTTCTATCGGGAAACTAGCCCACCGCTACAAACAAGCTGGGAAGAAGGTCATGTTGGTTGCAGCAGATACCTTCCGTGCAGGGGCAGTAGCCCAGCTAGCTGAATGGGGGCGTCGTGTGGACGTTCCAGTTGTGACTGGACCTGAAAAAGCTGATCCAGCCAGTGTGGTCTTTGATGGCATGGAACGTGCTGTAGCAGAAGACATTGATATTCTCATGATTGATACTGCAGGTCGTCTACAAAACAAGGATAACCTTATGGCTGAGTTGGAAAAGATTGGTCGTATCATTAAGCGTGTTGTGCCAGAAGCTCCTCATGAAACTTTCTTGGCTCTTGATGCATCAACAGGTCAAAATGCCCTGGTACAGGCCAAAGAATTTTCAAAAATTACCCCTTTGACAGGAATTGTCTTGACTAAGATTGATGGAACTGCTCGAGGTGGTGTTGTTCTAGCCATCCGTGAAGAACTCAATATTCCTGTAAAATTGATTGGTTTTGGTGAAAAAATCGATGATATTGGAGAGTTTAACTCAGAAAACTTTATGAAGGGTCTCTTGGAAGGCTTAATCTAATCAGAAGCAAAAATCCTGCAAGGCATAAACTTGCATGAAATTTTTTAGGGAACTATATACCAGTTTACACTAACCACAATATATAGTATTTACGAAAATAACAAAAAAGACGACTTCCAAGCGGAAATCGTCTTTTAATTATTTAAGTAATTCATATTCAAAAATCTTTGGTAAAAGATAGGAGTTGTAATATTGTTTAAGTTCTTCTTTTAGAGATACAATATAACTATTTAAAATAGGGTATTTATAAATAGTCCTCTTATTTTTTCCTACTCCTTCCGTCCAAGATTTATTCAGTTGTTGTTCAATTTGATAAGTTCCATAAGTGTTTTGAGATGAAAATTCATCACATCCCTTCACTGCACTCATAATAAGTGACCATAAATTTAGCAATTTTTTTTCATCAGCATTTAGCTGATAGTTTTGTAATGCTTGAAATGCTATTGTTTTTGATTCAGGGAAATCAAGACAAAGCTCATTCCGATAGAAAACACCATCTTGCCCTTTAAAAGATAAACAATTATTTTTGTGTGATAGACAAGTATAAAGAAGACTAGCTTTTAAAAATTCTTTATCCATAAGATAGTCATTACCTCTATCAGATGATGTAAAGTAAAAATCTTTTTCAAACCAGTTGCTTTGAGGAAACATCTTTGTAGCAAATAATGGACAGACTTTTTCAAAGTTATCTTTTGTGATAAACATACCTCTCCCATTGAAATAAGCCAATCTTCCTAAATGAAACGAAGCAAAACCTTGACAAAAATAACCGAGAACGTTTGAATCATTGTAACTAATAGTATCTTGCTTTCTAACAACTGGATTCCCTTGACTGTCACAAGAGACAATTGTATGAGATTTACCTATATATCTCTTGTTGTATGAAGAGAAAGAGCTGTTAATTTCTTTTACAGTTGAATCATTTAATTGTATTAACTGGCCATCTTTATCAATATCGTATGTCTTCAATACAAAATCTTTAGGAGGGGTATTTTTCCCATAAGACCATAGAACACAACTAATAGCTGATGGGCTAGCATGGAAATGTTTTCTGTTGAAAAGAAAACCACTTTCAAAACGATGATGAGGTTTGTCGATTAGTCCAATAGATTTAAAGTATTTTACAGGAGAGAATACAATATAGCTATCTGTATCTTGCCTAAGATAATATTTAAAAGCAGACCAAATAAAGCTATTAGCAAAGTCTCTAACAGAGCTAATATTATTGTTTCTAAATGTATTTTTTGCATCTTTCATTTGCGTATAAACAAAAGATTCTTTATTTTTAGTAAGATGTTTATTTCCTTCTTCGTCATAATAAGCACGAATTGAAGAACTATCATCGTAAGGAGGATTTTCAAGTAGTATTATGGTATATTTATCATCATTTACATACTGCATAATTAAAGGATTTTCAATATAATCTTTTGTCATTGCATCTGCATTGCTGATTTTACCGTTTTCATAGATAACATTTGCTTCTGTTGGTGGAATAATATTCTTTACTCTATCACCTATTCTTTCAGATAATACCTTATACTCATAATATTCATAAGTGCTGATTACGCAATGTGAAATCAGTTCCTCACCGTTTTTATCAAATTCCCCAATTAGAGCAGATTCCAAATTTCCAGTACCAGCACATCGGTCTATGATAATGTAGTCATTTCCATCTGGGACTTTAGCGACTGCTTCTTTTACAAGTTCAACTGCTTTTTGGCAGTAAATTTTAGGTGTATAGTATGCTCCCAAATCTTTTTTATTAAGCTTATCATTAAGGCAGTCCATAAGATATTTAAATTTTGTATTAGTTGCATGTTGGTAGCTATTTATTAAGCCTTTAAAGTGTCTTGGATCTCTAATTTCACCGTTAATATTTATTTTTCCTGTACCATCTCCTAAGAAATCCCCTTTTTTAGCAGTCGGCATTTCTCGATAGTATCTCTCTGCCCAACCAACAATACAATTTTCATCAATATCAATAGGCACATACCAATCTGTTATATTTTCAACCTTGTTGATAAGCAGTTTCTTCACCTTATCAGCATCAACTTGGTTAGAGTAGTCATAAATAGCGAGAGGGGTAACATCTTTTGAAAAAGCATCATTATCTTTTGAAGCTGAACCAATATAGATTGTTTGTATATCCTCTAAATAATCCTTTGAGTGATATTCATAAACTTTGCTACCATTCAGGTCAATTAGTAAAATCCTCGCAGGAACAGATTGCCCTTTCACCCTTAATTTTGATAGATACTTTATAGCTTGGAATAACCTTACCTGTATTAGTAATATTTAACATAAATTCCAAAATATTCCCATGATAAACACCATCTGTATTATCAACTAATATCGAATTATCTTCTAAATAAGGAATTTTGAAATTTTTAAAAAATTCAATTTGCCCTTGTCTTTCTGATTCATAGTTCTGTTTAGGCAATGCAACCACCACCTTTCAAAACTTTCATTAAGACGGAAAAACGAAAAACTTTTTCACAAAAACGTGAAAAAGCCTGTTTTAATGCTTGACAAAAAACACGCCCGATTACATAATCAGTGTGAGCTGTGAGCTGTGAGCTGTGAGCTGTGAGCTGTGAGCTGTGAGCTGTGAGTGCGTTCATACCAACCAATTCCTTTACTTTTTGATACTTTTATTATATCAAAATTTTGGAATTTTGTATAGTAGAACTTTACATTTTAATTGAAAAAGACTGTTGTTTTCGATATAATAAAATTAAGAAGCGAGGAGCACTAGTTATGAAGTTTGAATTTAAGTCATTATTTGATTTACAATCTGCTTTTCCTGACGAACAGTCATGTATAGACCATTTAGAAAATATAATTTGGGGTGACGTGATTATCAGCCCTTTTGATGCTACTTCAAAGGTCTACAAATGCAAAGGTGACAAATACCGCTGTAAAAATACTGGAAAATACTTCAATGTCAAAACTGGTACTCTTTTTGACAATACTAAAATTGAACTTCGTAAATGGTTTATGGCAATTTGGCTTGTGACTTCTCATAAAAAAGGGATTTCATCTGTGCAATTATCAAAAGATATTGGGGTTACGCAAAAAACAGCATGGTTTATGCTAGAGCGTATTCGTAAATGTTTCGGTACTGAGAATAACAATAGACTTGATGATGTTGTGGAGGTTGATGAAACCTATATTGGCGGTAAAAACAAGAACCGTCATAACTCTAAGAAATTCAAAAGTGCACAAGGACGTTCATTAAAGGATAAATCCGTAGTAGTTGGAATGCTTCAACGTCAAGGGAAAGTTAATGCTCATCATGTGCCAGATACAAAGACAAAAACATTGACCGAACAAATCGTCAAATACGTAAAGGAAACAGCTAAACTTTACACAGATGAATGGCTAGGTTATAATAAAATTGCAAAGATGTATCAACATGACTTTGTGAATCACAGTGCTTATGAGTATGTACAAGGAGATGTTTATACAAATACAATTGAAGGTTTTTGGGATGGACTGAAGCGTGGCGTATTGGGGATTTATCACTCGTGGTCTAAAAAATATCTTCAGGGCTATATAGATGAGTTTGTATTCCGTTATAATACTCGTGATTATTCGGATAGTCATATTACTTTCAAACTCCTGTATTCGCACTAAATATAGGGAGCTGATTTATGGCTACTAATGCACTAAATGATTTACATTTTGAATTGGAAAGGTCTATTGCTCGTAGAGTTGATAGTAAGCTGATTGGTTATCAGGTCAGCCTTTCAGATGTTTTTTACAATAAATACACCAAACTCTGGGATAAGACCTATTCCTTTGATTTTGTTACTGAACATCGCTCTTTTTATACTCAACTGACAAAACGTTGTGTTTATGACGTACTTGGAGATGGTCAAAAGAAAATTGACAGAAAGGCTATTGCCAAACAAATGGCAGAGTTAGAAGCCTTGGTTGATATTGCAGAAAGTAAAGAGGAGTTTCAGAACTTTTTTGAGAAAAAATACAGTCTCAAATTTCCTGATTTGAACGATTGCATTCATCAGAAGAAAAAAGAGTTATCTGATTTTGACAAAAAACTTTGGATAGCAATGCACTATAACCCTAGAAAAAACGAGGGGGAATAATAATGACAAGATGGTACGATTACATGATGAGAGCTAGTGAACATGCTGGAAGTGACGGTGATTTGTGGTTTCGCTATCTTTATAAGGTCATTAAAGATGAGGAAACTAAACTAACTACTGATGATGTAGAGCAATTGTTGAAAAATCCTACCTTAACACCTTTTCAAAAAATAACCCTTCAAGATGCATTGACAGACGGAACGCATACTTTACAGGCGAACCGTAAAAGTAAGCCAAAAGATATCTTGAATTTGTTTAGAGAAGGAAACTAGATAGCGTACAAGATAAAAGTAAGCAGGATGCTGGGGAAATTATTAAACTAGTAAAAATTCGTTCTATAAAAGATATTATTAATAAACTCAAAGAATATAGTTTTCAACCAAACCTTTCATTGATATTAAAAGTATTTGATATGGCCTATGGTATGGAATGGTTGGCGGAATATATGAGTGAATATTATAAAGAATTTAAACATTATTAAAGGCGACCTCCAAACGGAAATCGCCTTTTTTAATATTCTCGAAAATACTATATTTTGTGTCTAGTGTAAACTGATATATAGTTCCCATTTTTTATTCTAAACGACCATCTTGACGATAGGCGATATCTGGTTGCCAAGTCCATTTGGCACCAAATTTTTCAAGTAAGTCAAAGCTAGCTTGAGGTCCCATGCTTCCAGCTTTATAGTCATGAAGAGGGGCACCATTTTCAGTCCAGAGCTCTTCGATACGGTCAATCAATTTCCATGATGCACCAACCTCATCCCAGTGGCTAAAGTTAGTTGAGTTATTGTTTAAGACGTCATAAATCAATTTCTCGTATGGTTCTGGAGAAGCACCAGTTGCGGTTGCATCTGTACGATAATCAAGTGAGTTAGGAGCCAAGTTGAACTCTTCTCCTACTTGCTTCCCATTTAGGCTAAGAGAGAAGCCTTCTGTTGGCTGGATATAGATGGTCAGAATGTTTGGAGCAAGTGGTTCTCCAAAGATAGAGTCCATTTGTTTAAAGACGATGTTGACATGAGTTCCTTTTTCAGTCAGACGTTTACCAGTACGGAAGAAGAAAGGAACACCACGGAAGCGATCGCTGTCTACAAAGAAGGCACCAGATGCAAAGGTTTCAGTTGTTGACTCTGGATTCACATTTGGCTCGCTACGATAAGAAATGTATTTCATGCCATCAATCTTACCAGAGCGGTATTGACCACGGATAAAGTGTTCTTTAAGCTCTTCATCCGTTGGATGATAGAGATTTTTAAAGACCTTAATCTTTTCAGCACGAATCTCGTCTTTTGTGAAGCTTGCTGGCTTGTCCATGGCAAGGAGAGAAAGGAGTTGTAGAGTGTGGTTTTGTACCATGTCACGGAGGGCACCAGATTCATCATAGTAGCCACCACGTTCTTCTACACCCAAGCGCTCTGCAAAGGTAATTTGAACATTGTCGATAAAGTCCTTGTTCCAAACGTTTTCAAAAATCAAGTTTGCAAAGCGAACTGCAAAGATACTTTGAATCATTTCCTTACCAAGATAATGGTCGATACGGAAAATTTGTTCTTCGTCAAATGTCGCTAGGAGTTCATCATTTAACTTGCTTGCAGTTGCGTAGTCTGTTCCAAATGGTTTCTCAACGATTAAACGCTCAAAACCTTTACCGTCCACAATGTTTTCAGACTTAAGGTGTTTGGCAATGGTTCCAAAGAATTGAGGAGCCATTGACAAGAAGAAGAGCTTGTTGTGTTCAGCTTGGTACTTGTCATTTAGTTCAGCCTGCAATTGACGTAAAGCAATGTAGTGCTCTGTATCATTGACATCATGACTTTGATAGTAGAAGTGGCTAGCGAACTCTTGAGCCTGTTCGGTACTATCTGCCAAATCAAGGATGGATTCGACTACAACAGATTCAAAATATTCCTTGCTCCAAGGACGACGGGCAGTTCCAATGACGGCAAAATGCTTGGAAAGATTGCCGGATTTATATAGTCTAAAAAGGGAAGGGTAGAGCTTGCGTTTAGCCAGGTCTCCACTCGCACCGAAAATTGTAACAATAACCTTAGATGACATCTAGCTACCTAATTTCTATTTTTATTCCTAGTCTTGCTAGGTATGAGGAAACCTCATTTCATAAACTTAATTCTAACATAATTTTCCGAAAAATCAAAAATTCCAATACGAGATAGAAAAAAACTGCAAGGAAATCCTTACAGTTTGCGTTTAGACGTTTAAGACCTTGTCCAAGAAATCTTTCAGACGAGGGTGCTGAGGGTTATCAAAGATTTGGTCAGGTGTTCCGTCTTCAAGGAATTCACCATCTGCAGTAAAGATAACGCGGTTGGCAACCTGACGGGCAAATCCCATCTCATGGGTTACGATAATCATGGTCATGCCTTGTTCAGCCAATTCCTTCATAACGTTCAGTACGTCTCCGACCATCTCAGGGTCAAGGGCAGAAGTTGGTTCATCAAAGAGCATGATGTCTGGATTCATTGCTAGTCCACGAGCGATGGCTACACGTTGCTTTTGACCACCTGACAGGCTATCTGGGTTAGCATTAGCTTTATCTGCTAGCCCAACCTTGTCTAGCAACTCCATTCCTAATTTCTCAGCTTCTTCCTTAGTCATCAACTTGTGCTCAATTGGAGCAAAAGTAATGTTGTCCAATACAGACATATGTGGGAAGAGGTTGAAGTGTTGGAAAACCATTCCGATATTTTCACGGACGTGGTCAACATTGGTTGTTTTTTCAGTTAAGTCATAACCGTTCACAGTGATGTGACCACTAGTGACTTCTTCTAGAAGATTAAGGCTACGGAGGAAAGTTGACTTACCAGAACCCGAAGGACCGATGATACAAACAACATCTCCTTCATAGAACTTAGTCGTAATTCCTTTTAAAACCTCATTTTTTCCGTAGCTTTTGTGTAAATCATTTACATCAATTTTTAATTTTGCCATTAACGAATCCTCTTTTCTAAGCGTTTCGCTAGTCTAGTCAAAAGTGTGATAATTACAAGATAGAAGATAGCAAGGATTGCATACATCTTGAAACTTTGGTAGTTACGGGCGATGATAATCTTACCAGTTTGGAAGAGTTCCACCAAACCGATAGCAGATACGATGGTTGTATCTTTAAGTGCGATAACGAATTGGTTGACAAAGTTTGGCAACATCAATTTAGTTGCTTGTGGCAAGATTATCTTACGCATGGTTTTTCCATAAGAAATCCCCAAGCTTCGGCTGGCTTCCATTTGACCAACTGGAACGGCTTGAATACCACCACGAACGATCTCAGCGATATAAGCAGCCGCATTGAGGGAGAGGGCAATGGTACCAGCTACGAAGTCGTTAATTGGACTTTGTTGACCTGTGATAGACTCGATGAAGTTTGGAATTCCCCAGAAGATGAAGGCTGCAAGAATCATCAAAGGAATACCACGGATAACGTCAACGAAAATCTCAGAAATCACACGAAGAGATTTGTAGGGGCTGACACTAAACATACCGAAGATAATCCCGATAACAATAGCAATAGCAAATGAGATAAGAGCTAGAGCAAGAGTGATACCAAGCCCGCTAAGGAGTTGTTTGTAGTTGTTTTGAAGCAAGCCCCAGATAGTTGTTTCATCAACAGTGCTTGTTGAAGCAGTTGAAGACTCACTAGCTAGGTATTTATCAAGAATCTTTTGGAATTCACCGTTTGCTTTAAGGTTAGCAAGTCCGTTGTTGAACATTTCAATCAATTCTGGATTTGCTCCTTTTTTAACGGCAAAGGCTGTTTCACCGATTGGAGTTCCAGCGATTGGGGTTTTCAATTTTTGACCTTGGCTGATAGAATATTTGAGGACAGGCTCATCATCCATAACCGCATCGATTGCCCCAGTATTTAAACTGTCATACATTGAAGAACCATCAGCGAAGGTTTTGATTTTGTAACCGTATTTGCTTTGATTTTCTGTTAGGAAGGTTTGAGAAGCAGTTCCGTTTTTAACACCAACTGTCTTCCCTTTCAAATCTTCATAAGAAGCAATGGTGCTTGATTCTTTGACACCAAGGATAGTATTGGCAGTGTAGTAGGATTCTGAGAAGTCAAAAGTTGCCTTACGAGCATCTGTGACAGACATACCAGCAATGATACCATCAGCTTGTCCAGCTTGAACAGCACTGATAGCGGCATCGAAACCAGGGTTGGTGATTTCAATTTCAAAACCTTGGTCTTTAGCGATTGCCTTAATCAATTCCATATCAATACCAGTAAATTGGTTACTTGAGTTTTGGAAAACAAAAGGTGCAAAAGAAGAATCGCTGGCAATGATATATTTAGCCTTAACAGGAATAGCTTTTAAGCCTGCAAGAGTAGTTGTAGTTGGCACTGCTGAAGACGATGAAGCAGTCCATTTCTTGATGATTTTATCAAGACTACCATCTTTTTTCATTTCAGCCAAGGCTTGGTTAAATTCAGTGACTAAGTGCTCGTATTTGCTTCCTTTTTTAACACCGAAAGCAAAACTTCCTACAGCTTCACCATCCATTTCAATATGGAGGTCTTGACCTTGGTTAATAGCATACTCGATAACAGGTTTGTCATCCATCATAGCATCGATGGCACCAGCACTCAAGCTGTTGTTCATCAAATCACTAGTGTCAAATGTTTTAATAGTAAAGCCGTATTTATCTTTGATTGTTTCAAGAAAACGTTGAGCAGCAGTTCCGTTTTTAACACCAACGGTTTTGCCAGTTAATTGGTCATATTTACTAATCTTGTGTGCCTTTGTAGTTGCAATGACAACTTTTGTATCATAGTAAGTATCAGACATGGTGAAAACTTTTTCACGTTCTTTCGTCTTTGTCATCCCTGCCATGATGGCATCAGCTTGACCAGCTTGAACCGCATTGACTGCTGCGTCAAATCCAGGATAGGACATCTGAATGTTCCATCCTTTAATCTCTGCGACTTTGTTAATAATGTCAACATCAATTCCTTTATAAGTTTGATCTGAATCTTTAAACTCAAAAGGTGCATAGGCGGTATCAGAAACAATCTTAATTGTCTCTGCTTTCGCAATACCTAATGAGAAAATTGGGAATAAAATTAGCAAAAATGCTAGAAATTTTTTCTTCATTTTTAGTCTCCTTTTCCGAATATTTTCACATTATATCAGAAAAAGTAAAAAAAGGCAAATTTTTATATTTCTGTGTCAGAAAATATAACATTGTTTTTTCCTTTTCTTTCTTGAATTGCTACTATAAAGTGCTATAATAATAGTATATATATAAGAAAAGAGGGCAGGGATATGAAGAACAAAAGAATATTTAAAGAATTCCAAGCTTCAAAAATGAGTTTAAACATTTACACAAGCCCCTTGTTAGCCTTTGTTTTTGTCTTTATAGGAGAGTTTGTGGCTTTTACTTTATATGGTATTAGTTTGTTAGCTCTTATCGGACTTGCTAGAAATTTTGGAGAGGCTGGTCAAGCTTTTGCTACATACTTGCAGACTTTGCAGCAGAGCTTGATGGATAAAACAAGTGACTTTCATTTAATTTTAGATTTACTGGCGTTTGGTTTTATACTCAACACTGTGTTCAGATGGACTAAAAAAGTTGAGAAAAGACCTATTCGAACTTTAGGATTTTATAGAGAAAATTTCCTCAGAAATCTTGTTAAAGGATTTGGGCTAGGTCTGGCACTTTTTCTTCTGACTTTGTTAGGTTTAGTGGCCTTGGGGCAATATCGTTTGGAATCCATTCACTTGAATCTTTACTCGCTTGTCTTTGTAGTCTTTACTATCCCTTTTTGGATTTTACAGGGGACAACAGAAGAAGTGGTAGCCCGTGCTTGGCTCCTTCCTCAATTGGCCTCAAGAACCAATCTAAAACTGGCTATTCTTATATCTAGCCTGTTCTTTACCCTGCTTCATATGGGTAATTCGGGTCTTACACCTTTATCTCTAGTGAATCTCTTCCTATTCGGAGTTGCCATGTCTCTTTACCTTCTCAAAACTGATACAGTTTGGGGTGTTGCAGGTATTCATGGAGCCTGGAATTTTGCTCAGGGAAATCTCTTTGGGATTTTAGTTAGTGGTCAACCATCAGGAACGTCTTTGATGACCTTTTTACCACAAGGCGATCAAGGCTGGTTATCAGGAGGATCTTTTGGGATTGAAGGTTCTATCATGACAAGTTTAGTCTTGTTACTTTTGATTGTCTATCTTGGCTATAAATTAAAGAAAGAAAATGAAAGGATGTGACTTCGGTCCTTCCTTTTCTTCGTGAAAATGCTACAAGTATGCTAAAATAGGAATAGCACATCGAGAGAGGATTCTTATGATTAATCGCATTACAGATAATCAATTTAAACTAGTATCAAAATATCAACCATCGGGAGACCAACCACAAGCTATCGAGCAGTTGGTTGATAATATCGAGGGTGGAGAAAAAGCTCAGATTCTGATGGGGGCGACCGGAACAGGGAAGACCTATACCATGAGTCAGGTCATTTCCAAAGTTAATAAACCCACTCTGGTTATTGCCCACAATAAAACTCTAGCAGGACAGCTCTATGGGGAGTTTAAGGAATTTTTCCCTGAAAATGCCGTTGAGTACTTTGTGTCTTACTATGATTATTACCAACCTGAGGCCTATGTCCCTTCCAGTGATACCTATATTGAAAAGGACAGCTCTGTCAATGACGAGATTGACAAACTCCGACACTCAGCGACTTCAGCCCTTTTGGAGCGTAATGATGTTATTGTCGTGGCCTCAGTCTCTTGTATCTATGGTCTGGGTTCGCCCAAGGAATACGCTGATAGTGTCGTGAGTCTCCGTCCAGGTCTTGAAATTTCTCGTGATAAACTCTTGAATGACTTGGTTGATATCCAGTTTGAACGTAATGATATTGATTTCCAACGGGGAAGATTTCGTGTGCGTGGGGATGTGGTGGAGATTTTCCCAGCATCTCGTGATGAACACGCCTTTCGAGTAGAATTCTTTGGAGACGAAATTGACCGTATTCGTGAAGTGGAGGCTTTGACAGGTCAAGTCCTTGGCGAAGTGGATCATTTGGCGATTTTCCCAGCTACTCACTTTGTGACCAATGACGACCATATGGAAGTTGCCATTGCTAAGATTCAGGCCGAGTTGGAAGAGCAACTAGCTGTCTTTGAGAAGGAAGGTAAATTGCTTGAAGCCCAGCGTTTGAAACAGCGGACAGAATATGATATCGAAATGCTGCGTGAGATGGGCTATACCAACGGGGTTGAGAACTATTCACGCCACATGGATGGACGTAGCGAAGGAGAGCCTCCTTATACGCTTCTCGACTTCTTCCCAGATGATTTCTTAATCATGATTGACGAGAGCCACATGACTATGGGACAAATTAAGGGTATGTACAATGGAGACCGTTCGCGTAAAGAAATGTTAGTAAATTATGGTTTCCGCTTGCCGTCTGCTCTGGACAATCGTCCTCTCCGCCGAGAGGAGTTTGAAAGCCATGTCCATCAGATTGTTTATGTTTCAGCGACACCAGGTGACTATGAAAATGAACAGACCGAGACAGTGATTGAGCAAATCATTCGTCCAACGGGACTCTTGGATCCTGAGGTGGAAGTCCGTCCGACTATGGGACAGATTGATGACCTTTTGGGTGAAATCAATGCCCGTGTTGAAAAAAATGAGCGTACCTTTATCACAACCTTGACCAAGAAAATGGCAGAGGACTTGACCGACTACTTCAAGGAAATGGGCATCAAGGTTAAGTACATGCACTCAGATATCAAGACTTTGGAACGGACGGAGATTATCCGTGACCTGCGCTTGGGTGTCTTTGATGTCTTGGTCGGAATCAATCTGCTCCGTGAAGGGATTGACGTTCCTGAAGTGAGTCTCGTAGCTATTCTCGATGCCGACAAGGAAGGTTTCCTTCGCAACGAACGTGGACTCATCCAGACCATTGGTCGTGCTGCTCGTAATAGTGAGGGACATGTCATTATGTATGCGGACACTGTTACCCAGTCTATGCAACGTGCTATTGATGAAACAGCCCGCCGTCGTAAAATCCAGATGGCCTATAATGAAGAACATGGTATTGTACCTCAGACAATCAAGAAAGAAATCCGCGACCTGATTGCTGTGACCAAGGCAGTTGCTAAAGAAGAAGACAAAGAAATAGATATCAACAGCCTCAACAAACAAGAACGCAAAGAACTCGTCAAGAAACTGGAAAAACAAATACAAGAAGCTGTCGAAGTGCTTGACTTTGAACTGGCAGCCCAGATTCGGGATATGATGTTGGAAGTCAAGGCGTTGGATTAAGGAGAAAAAAATAAATGACGGTTATTATCAAATCAATGGAAACTCCTGAAGAGATAGAAGGTAAGTCCCTTGTTCACTGGCAAACGTGGAGAGAGACCTATGACGACCTTTTGCCTGCAGAATTTCAGGAGACAATGACATTAGAAAGATGTCGATTCTTTAGTAAAAAGTATCCAGAAAATACATTGATTGCGATGGATGGTATGAAGGTAGTTGGTTTTATCAGTTATGGCAACTTTCGTGATGAGACTATTCAAGCTGGTGAAATTATTGCTTTATATGTTTTAAAAGACTATTATGGAAAAGGTATCTCACAAAAGTTAGTGAAAGCAGCTTTGACTGCTCTTGATCATTTTTCTGAAATTTTCTTATGGGTATTGAAAGATAATAAGCGCGCCATTGCTTTCTATCAAAAAATGGGTTTTACTTTTGATGGACAAGAAAAGATGCTTGAACTTGGAAAGCCTATAAAGGAAAAACGGATGGTATTTTATTCTAAATAATTTTAAAAAGTAGAAGCTAATGGTACTGGTACCAATTCTGAAAATGTAATAAATTAGAAAGTGAGTCTATGTATGTCTCGAGCACAATTAACAATTTTAACAAACATTTGTCTAATAGAAGACCTCGAAACCCAGCGCGTGGTGATGCAGTATCGCTCTCCTGAAGCCAATCGCTGGTCTGGCTATGCCTTTCCTGGAGGGCATGTAGAAAATGGGGAGTCTTTCGCAGAGTCTGTCATTCGTGAAATCTATGAAGAAACAGGATTGACTATCCAAAATCCTCAACTTGTCGGCATTAAAAATTGGCCACTAGATACAGGTGGGCGCTATATTGTCATTTGTTATAAAGCGACTGAGTTCTCTGGTACTCTTCGCTCTTCAGAAGAAGGAGAAGTTTCTTGGGTGCAAAAAGACCAGATTCCAAACTTGGATCTGGCCTATGATATGTTACCCTTGATGGAGATGATGGAAGCTCCTGACAAGTCTGAATTTTTCTACCCTCGCCGTACAGAAGACGATTGGGAAAAGAAAATCTTCTAGTCTTTTACTAAATAACCGAGCTGATCCAAGGCCTCCTCGATATAGCGGAGGTCTTGTTGTGTTTCCTGTCTAATAGTAATAGAAGATTTGGAAAAAAAGTATATATACTTGCTAAAATTAAATGCTAAATGGTAAATTCCCAAACTAAGTTCCACCGCTAGTAGAAGTGGAAGTTAGTCTGA